>NZ_JBLQTA010000020.1:0-76948 GCF_048159625.1 Ciceribacter azotifigens
GGTGCGCATTCCCCGCGGCTCGGAAAAGACCGACTGGGAGGTCGAGCTCGGCGTCGTCATCGGCAAGACTGCAAAATATGTCTCCGAGGCCGACGCCCTCGACTATGTCGCCGGCTACTGCGTCTCCCACGACGTCTCCGAGCGCGGCTTCCAGACCGAGCGTGCCGGCCAGTGGACCAAGGGCAAGTCCTGCGACACCTTCGGCCCGATCGGCCCGTGGCTCGTCACGAAGGACGAGGTCGCCGATCCGCAGGACCTCTCGATGTGGCTCAAGGTCAACGGCGAGACCATGCAGGACGGCTCCTCGAAGACCATGGTCTACGGCGTCGCCTTCCTCGTCTCCTACTTGAGCCAGTTCATGAGCCTCCACCCCGGCGACGTCATCTCCACCGGAACACCCCCCGGCGTCGGAATGGGCATGAAGCCGCCCCGCTACCTCAGGGACGGAGACACCGTCGAACTCGGCATCCAGGGCCTCGGCACACAGAAACAGACGTTCAGAGCCGATTGATGACTGCAAGAGAGACGAGGCGACTGCCATGACCAAGATCACCAGCCTGCGCAGCATCGACCTGCGCTTTCCCACCTCGCAGAGTCTCGACGGTTCGGACGCGATGAACCCGGATCCGGACTACTCCGCCGCCTATGTCGTGCTCGGCACCGACACGCCGGGCCTCGAAGGTCATGGCCTGACCTTCACCATCGGCCGCGGCAACGAGATCTGCTGCGCGGCGATCGATGCCCTGGAGCACCTCGTCGTCGGCCTCGACCTCGACTGGGTGAAGGCCAATCCGGGCCGCTTCTGGCACTATCTTACCGGCGACAGCCAGTTGCGCTGGATCGGGCCGGACAAGGGGGCAATGCATCTCGCCACCGGCGCCGTCGTCAATGCAGTCTGGGACCTCTGGGCCAAGGAGGCCGGCAAGCCCGTCTGGCGGCTGGTCGCCGACATGTCACCGGAAGAGATCGTCTCGATCGTCGACTTCCGCTACCTGACCGATGCGCTGACGCCCGCGGAAGCGCTCGATATCCTGCGGAAGGCCGAGGTGGGCAAGGCCGAACGCATAGCTCTCCTCGAGAGGGAGGGCTATCCCTGCTACACGACCTCGGCGGGGTGGCTCGGTTATTCCGACGAAAAGCTTCGCCGCCTCTGCCAGGAAGCCGTCGACGAGGGCTTCACCCATATCAAGCTGAAGGTCGGCCGCGATCTCGAGGACGACAAGCGGCGTCTCAGGATCGCCCGCGAGGTGATCGGCGACGATCGCTTCATGATGATCGATGCCAATCAGGTGTGGGAAGTCGGAGAGGCGGTCGAGTGGATGAAGGAGCTCGCGCCTTACCAGCCGTACTTCATCGAGGAACCGACGAGCCCCGACGATATCGCCGGCCACAAGGCTATCCGCGAGGCGATCGCGCCGATCAAGGTCGCAACCGGCGAGATGTGCCAGAACCGCATCGTGTTCAAGCAGATGATCGCCGGCGGCGCCATCGACATCGTCCAGATCGACAGCTGCCGCATGGGCGGCCTGAATGAGGTGCTGGCAGTGTTGCTGATGGCGGCGAAGTACCGGTTGCCGGTCTGGCCGCATGCCGGCGGCGTCGGTCTCTGCGAGTATGTCCAGCATCTCTCGATGATCGACTATCTCGTCGTCTCCGGCACCAAGGAAGGCCGCGTCATCGAATATGTCGATCATCTCCACGAGCATTTCCTCGAGCCCTGCCGGATCGAAAACGCGGCCTACATGCCGCCGAAGCTGCCGGGCTTCTCGATCGAAATGAAACCGGAAACGCTTTCGCACTACCGCTTCGGCGGCTGAGCATGCTGCACCGGGAGGCGGAGGACGTCGCTCCGCCTTTCGGGATTGACCCCTGCCCCTTCAGGCCGGGGCGTGAACGCGCAATGAGGAGAGAAGCGTCTGCTTGGACGTAGTGAGATGATCGGTCATCGCCGCCTGCGCGGCGGCCGCATCCCGCGCCTTCAACGCCGCAATCAGCCGCAGATGCTCGCCGATGGCCGCTTCGTTTCGCTGGCGTTCATGCGTCTTGTCCCATTGGAAATGGTAGTGGAAAATCAGCGAGACGATCTTCTGGAATTCCGCGGCAAAACGGTTGTGGACCGCGCTACCGATCAATGTGTGGAACTCTTCGTCCAGCAGCGAAAAATCGTGGAACCGCTCATCGATCTCGGCGGCGAGCGCTCGATGCTTCCGTTCGAGATCGTCGAGCCGTGCCCAGATGGGATCTTCAGGCGGCAGCCGGACCAGGTGCGACACCGCGTTCAGTTCCAGGATCATCCGGAATTCCGACAGTTCGACAGCGAATTCCCGCGTAAAGCCCAGAAGTTCCCAGCCGCCTTTCGGCCTGCGCCGCACGAGGCCGAACCGGCTGAGTGACGCCAGGAACTCATGCAGCATCTGCGGTGTGACGGAAAACTGCCGCCTGAGCTTGGCGACATTCAGGGCCGTTCCGGGCGCCACGTCGAAGCGGAGAATCCAGTCGAGAAACTGCCGTTCGAGTTGCTGCTCGCTGATCTGCCCGGACTGGACCTCCAGCCGATCCTTGTCCTTCGGCGTTCGAAGAAGCTGCTTCTGCCGGCCGACCCAGGTTATGATCTTCGCGTCCTGCAGCTTCTCCAGAATGGCGCGCACGACCGTGCGGCTGACGTCAAGCCGCTTCGCCAGGTCGTTTTCTGACGGCAACTGATCGCCGGCAGCCATGGTCTTGCAGAGGTCGAGCGCTTCGTTGAATGCTTCTCGAAACCGTTCGTCAGTTCGCGCCATTCATGCTCCAGGTCGGGATAGCATCATCGCACGCCGGCGAGTGCTCTATCGAGGTGGGTATAGCCGCCGTCGACGAAGAGCCATTGTCCCGTGAGATGCAGCGCCTGCTGCGAGAGTGCAAAGGCCACCATGGCGGCGATTTCGCGGGCTTCCGTCATGCGCTGTCCAAGCGGGATGCGCGCGGTAATCTCCGCCAGTTTCTCGGAAGGATTGTCGAAGGTCGCAATCCAGCGTTCGTAGAGCGGGGTCATCACCTCCGCAGGAATGACGGCATTCACGCGGACGCCGTCGCCTGCAAAGGCGGCAGCCCATTCGCGCGTCAGGCCGAGCTGCGCCGCCTTCGCCGCGACATAGGCCGAGGTCCCGCCCTGGCCGGTCACGGCGGTCTTGGAGCTTATGTTGACGATCGCACCCTTGGACTGCCGGAAGTCGTCCGCCAGCAGATGGACCAGCGTATAATAATGAATGAGGTTCTTCTCGAGCGAGGCGCGGAAGGCTTCCGGCCCGGCCTCGATGCCGACGCCGTCGTTGATGCCGGCATTGTTGACGAGGCCGTAGACGGTGCCGAAGCGCGCGCGCGTCTCGTCGACCGCCTTGCGACATTGATCGTCACTTGAAAGCTCGACTTCAACGAATGCCGCCTTCGCACCGAGGGAGGCGAACCATTCGGGGTCCGGGGGTCGTCGTGCGAAGATGACGGGGGTGGCTCCTTCGGCTGCGAGCAATTCCGTGATCGCGCCACCAATTCCGGCAGCACCGCCCGTGACGATGATGACTTTGCCTTCAAGTCCAAGATTCATGAGATATCTGCCATACTGAAAAACTGCTGGCCCGCAAGTGCGGGCCAGCAATTCCGGTTAGATCAATCGTAAAGAACAGCCGAGATTTCCGGGCTGTCCATATTGGTCTTGTCGTACCAGTAGAAGCCGGTGTCGATCGTCTTCGGGAGGCTCTCTCCCTTGATCGCGGCGACGGCGGCCTTGACGGTCTCGTAGCCGATGCCGACCGGGTTCTGCGTGATGGCGCCGGCCATGACGCCGTCCTTGATCGCCTGCTTCTGCGCAGCGCCGGAATCGTAACCGATGACGGCGACGCCCTTGGTGCCGGTTTCCTTGATGGCATTGACGATGCCGATCGCCGAACCTTCGTTCGCCCCGAAGAACCCCTTCAGATCCGAATTTGCAGCCAGGATCGCCTTGGCGATTTCGGTCGACTGCAGCTGGTCGCCGCCACCGTACTGGATGTCGACGATCTCGATATTCGGATGCTTCGCCTTCATCTGGTTCACGAAACCATCGCGCCGGTCGATGCCGGTCCGCGAGGTCTGGTCGTGAACCACGAGAGCGACCTTGCCGGCATCTCCGATCAGCTCGGCCATCTTGTCGGCGGCAAGCGCTGCCGCAGCGACGTTATCCGTCGTTGCCGTTGTGACGGGGATATCGCTGTCGACGCCGGAGTCGAACGCGATGACCGGGATCTTCGCATCCTGCGCCTGCTTCAGGAGCGGAATGGCCGCCTGCGTGTCGAGGGCGGCGAAGCCGATCGCCTGCGGGTTCTTGGCGAGGGCGGCAGACAGCATGTCGATCTGCTTGTCGACCTGCGTCTCGTTGTCGGGGCCTTCGAAGGTCACCTCGACGTTGAACTCGGCGGCGGCCTTGTCGGCACCGGCCTTCACCGCCTGCCAGAACTGGTGCTGGAAGCCTTTCGAAATCAGCGGAATATAGGTCTTGTCCTGAGCATATGCCGCCCCTCCGGCGCCCTGGATGGCGACCGCACCCAGTGCGGCCATGATGCTACGTCTCGTAATCATTTCACTCCTCCATTTTTCGGCGACATGCCGTTGCTGCGATTTGAGACTGCGTTGCGGGACGTTGATCGTCCTTCTCGGAAAAGATTTGCATGCTCCTCACATGCGTTGGCGGCGAACCATGTCGGCGTAGACTGCCAGGATGATGATCAGCCCGGTGACGACCGTTTGCCATTCCTGCGCGACCGACAGGATCCGGAGTCCATTCAGGAGGACGGACATGATGAATGCGCCGATGATCGTACCGAGGATCGACCCCCGTCCACCGGCCAGCGACGTTCCGCCGATGACGACGGCGGCAATGGCGTCGAGTTCGTAGCCGAGACCCAGCGCGGGTTGCGCCGAATTCAGTCGGGACGCGATGATCAGGCCCGCGATCCCGCAGATCCCGCCCGACAGGCTGTAGACGCAGATCTTCCAGAAGTCGGTGTTCACGCCGGACAGCCGCGCCGCTTCTTCGTTCGACCCAAGCGCGAACGTGTAGCGACCGAGAGCCGTGCGATTGAGGATGAACGCCATGAAGACGGCCAGGACGAAGAGAACGAGCACACCGTTCGGGATCGGAAGGAACGGAAGCACGGTGCCGATCAGCGAGCCGGTCGAGATCTGCGAGAACCCCGGCGTTCCGTTGAAGTAGATGGGCTTCGTCCCGGAGATGACCAGCGACAGGCCCTTCAAAATGAGCATCATGCCGAGCGTCGCGATAAAGGGCGGGATCTTCATCCGTGCGATGAGCGTGCCGGAAACGAAGCCACAAAGAGCACCCGTTCCGATCGCTGCCGCGATCCCGAGCGGAAGCGGCATCCCGAGATAGGTCAGAACCACGCCGGCGATCACCGCCGTGAACGTCATCAGTGTCCCGACGGAAAGGTCGATGCCGCCGGTTATGATCACCATCGTGACCGCCACGGCCAGCACGCCGTTGACGGACGTCGCCTGCAGGATACCGATGAGGTTCGAGGTCTGCAGGAACTTGTCGGAGGCCAGGCTGAAGAAGATCAGCATAACGATCAGGCTGGCGGAAGCGAGAAGCTTCTGATGGACCCCGGATGATGCCTTCTTCTTGATTTCGTTTTGAACCGTCAGCGTCATGCCGCCTCTCCCCCCGATTCGCCCCGGCGCTGTGTGGCCAGGTGCATTATTTCTTCTTGTGTTGTCGTCTTTCCTCCGGGGAGGATGCCCGTCAGGCGTCCTTCGCACATCACCGCGATCCGGTGTGACAACCTGAGCACCTCGGGAAGCTCGGACGAGATCACGATGATCGCCTTGCCGTCGCGCGCAAGCGATTGCAGCAATCGGTAGATTTCCGACTTCGCACCGATGTCGATGCCGCGCGTGGGTTCATCGAAGATCAGGATATCGCAGTTGCGCAGGAGCCATTTCGCCAGCACGACCTTCTGCTGATTGCCACCCGACAACAGCCGGACCTCCTGGCGCTCGGACGGTGTGCGGATACTCAGCTGCTTGATGTAATCGCGTGTGACGCCCCCGAGTCTGGCATCCGAGATCACGCCGAAGCTGTTTGAGAAGCGGGGAAGATTGGGCAATCCGACATTGGCGGTGACGTCAAGGCCGAGCGCCAGGCCGAGGTGTTTGCGGTCTTCGGAGAGATAGCCGATTCCGGAAGCCACCGCGTCCTTCGGACTGCCTATCGAGGCCGTCTTGCCGTGCACGACGATTTCCCCGCCATCTCTTCGGTCGGCGCCGAAGATCAGTCTCGCGACCTCGGTTCGTCCGGCCCCCATAAGGCCGGCAAAGCCGAGGATCTCGCCCGCCTTCACGGTGAAGCTCACGTCCCGGACAGCCTTGCCTCGCGAAAGCCCGCGGACCTCCAATGCGACCGGCGCATCGGATAGGTCGGGAATGTCCACCTCGGTATTTTCCAGTTCACGCCCGACCATCATTGAGATGATCGTCGAAATCGGTGTGTCTGACGCCTTGACCGTGCCGACATAGGCGCCGTCCCGCATCACCGTCACCCGATCCGCGATCTTCTTGATCTCATCCATCTTGTGGCTGATATAGACGATCCCCACGCCCTCCGACTTCAGCCTCTCGATGATCGTGAAGAGATCATGGACCTCCTTGTCATTGAGTGCGGCGGTCGGCTCGTCCATGACGAGCACACGGGATCTGTGGGAAAGGCTCTTGGCAATCTCGACCATCTGTTGCTGGGCAACCGACAAGGTCCGGACCTCGGCCCTCGGGTCGATGGAAATGTTCATTGCCGAGAATATGTCCTGCGCCGCCTGGTTGAGGGCAGCCTCGTCGAGGCGCCAGAAGGTCTTGCGCGGTTCGCGGCCAATAAAGATGTTCTGGGCGACGGTCAGGTCGTTCATCAGGGCAAGCTCCTGATGGATCATTCCGATGCCAAGTGCCTGGGCGGCATGTGGGCTGGGAATGGCGACCTCTTCTCCGGCAATACGGATCGTTCCTCCATCCGGCTGCCATATGCCGGAGAGAACCTTCATCAGCGTCGACTTTCCAGCTCCGTTTTCGCCCATCAGGGCGTGAACCTCACCGGCAACGAGGTCAAAACTTACGCCCCTCAGCGCATGCACGCCGGGGAAACGCTTGTCGATCGCCTCGAGTTTGATGAGTTCATGCATGACCCGACCTCCAGGCAGGCAGCGCGACCAGCGCCTTGATCAGTCCCGACCGGTCGGCCGCGAGTTCGGGCAGCCGCTCCGGCAGTTCTTCGAGGGACAGGACGGTCGAGACGAGCTTGCCGCCGTCGATCGCGCCAGAGGACAGCGCTTCCATCACATGGAGGAAATCAGGCCTCTGCGCGTTCCGGCTGCCGACGAGCTTCATCTCGCGCTTGTGGAACTCGGCGTCCGAAAATGTGAGATCACCCTTGACGACCGACACCAGCACATAGGTGCCTCCATGGGCGACGTGAAGAAAGCCCGCCTCCATCGCCTTCGGATTGCCCGTCGCGTCGAAGACGATGTCGAAACCGTCTTCGAGCCCGCCAACGAGGAGAGGCTGAGTGGCCAGGTGAAGCTGCGAAAAGCCCAAGGATCTCGCGGCCGCGAGACGTTCCTCGCTCATGTCCATCATATGGACCTCCGCACCGGCCAGACGCGCAAAGAGCGCTGCCCCCAGCCCGATCGGTCCGGCGCCGGTAACGAGAACCCGGTCGCCGGAGGCCGCTTCGGACCGGCGTACCGCATGAGCGCCGATCGCGAGAAACTCGACGAGGGCTGCATCGCGTTCCGACAGCTTGGACGCGTCATAGAGATTGCCGGCAGGAACCGCGATCCTTTCGCACATTCCTCCGTCCCGGTGGACGCCGAGAACGCCGATCGCCATGCAGCAGTTCGGCTTGCCGCGCAGACAGGCTCGACACTTGCCGCAGGCTATATAGGGATTGATGGTGACGAGCTGGCCCTTTTTCCACCCCTCCGCGTCTACCGCCACATATCCGGAAAGCTCGTGACCGATGACACGCGGATATTCCAGATAGGGATGCTTGCCCTCGAAGATGTGGTAGTCCGTCCCGCAAAGGCCCGCGGCGGCAATGTCGACGAGCACCCATCCGTCCGGCGCGGCGACCGGCAGATCTCTTTCGAGCAGACGAAACTCGCCGGGCTCCACGCACACGCCGCTCACCATGCGACGGACCGATGTCGACTGACCGCTCATATGTCCTCCCCGACCGTATGTTTTTTATGATTATAGACATCCTACAGTCGGCGCAAATGTTTTTTATTTTTTTGAGCAGATACGCTGACACGGTCGACCGGCAGAGATCTCGGCGGCCGGTTCCGGCGGCACACGTCCGCTCGCCAAGAGGTCGTCGCGAACGAGGTCAGCCGGGCCAGCTTCGCGCGAGGATCTGCACCGCGCGGAGGATCTGCGCCTCTTCCAGCGCCGCATAGCCGAGGCGAAAGGCCTGCGGCGCGGGGCCGCCAAAAGCAAACCGCGTACCCGGCAGCAAGGCCAGACCAGCCCGACCGGCACGCTCGGCCCAGACATCCACCTTCACGTCTTCGCTCCGCAGCCAAAGTGCCAGCCCGCCGGCCGGCAGATCAAATGCCACCCGCGTGCCCAGCTCTTGCGACAAGGCCCTCGCCAGCAGATCGCGACGGATGCGATAGACCCGCCGCGCCTTGCGGGCATGGCGCCCGAGTTCGCCGTCACGGACCAGCTCGGCCAACGCCGCCTCCAGCGCGACATCTCCCTGCCGATCGATCGCCGCCCGCGCCGTCGCCATACGGGTTAGCAGGGGCTCCGGCGCCACGACATAGCCCAGCCGGATGCCCGGCGAGAGCAGCTTGGAAAGAGAGCCGACATAGATCAGCGGCAGGTCCGCCGGCGCGCGCGTCGCAAGGGGCAGGACCGGGCGACCCTCGAAGCGATATTCATGGTCGTAGTCGTCTTCGATCAGCGTGATGCCATGACGCTGTGCCAGCTCGAGAAGCTGCAACCGCCGGGCCGCCCCCATGGTAACCGTGGTCGGATACTGGTGGTGCGGTGTGACATAGACCGCCCTGATGCGTGGATCGCACATCAGGGCAGCCTCCAGCGCGCAGACCGACAGCCCGCCGGCGTCGACCGGTATGCCATGGACGCCCGCCCCAGCGGCGCGGAACGCCTCCCAAGCGAGCGGATAACCGGGCTCCTCCACGGCAATCACCTGACCAGGCTCGATGACCGCTCTCGCCGCCAGAAACAGCGCCATCTGGCTGCCGCGTGCGATCAGCACGCGTGCAGGATCCGCAACCACGCCCCGGTCGGAAGCGAGATAGGCGGCGAGCGCCTGGCGCAGGGCAAGCGTGCCGCGCGCGTCTCCGTAGTCGGCCCCGGCCCGAAACGCCGGAGACAACAGCGCCCGGCGAAAGGCTCGCGCCAGCGCCTTGTTTGGCACCAGCTTCGGGTCGGGTGCGCCATCGGTGAAAGCCAATGCCGGGCGGACTTCCGCCGGCTCCTCCGGAACCGGCACGACACGCGAAGCCATCATGCCCTGAGGCAGATCCCCAGCGACGAATGTGCCACGCGCCCGCTCGGCACGCAGCCAACCTTGCGTCAGCAGCTCCTGGTACGCGGCATCAACCGTATTGCGATGCACTCCTAGCTCCCGCGCCAGCGCGCGTGTTCCCGGGAGGCGGGCACCGGGCGCCAGGCGGCCACGGGTGATGTCACGAATAATCGCATCGGCAATCGCCAGAAACACGGGGCCATGCGGCTTCTTCTCTATGTCCAGGGCAAGCAGATCACGCACCATATCGTTCCGGCCTATCACGATTCCAAAAACTGGACCTTCTGTATGGGCCAGTTATCTGCGAGACCGATACGGAAACGCAAGAGGACATCCGTGTCGAAATCCGCCCTTATCCTGCGCCACCTGGCCTTCGAAGACCTCGGCAGCTTTGCCCCTGTTCTGGAGGACGAAGGCTATCGGCTCCTCCTCGTCGAAGCCGGCATCGGCCCGCTGCCCGATCCGCTGGGCGCCGATCTCGTCGTGGTTCTGGGCGGCCCGATCGGCGTGAACGACGGGCGATCCCATCCGTCAATGGCAGCGGAACGCGACTGGCTCGCACCGCGCCTCGCCGCCCGCCGACCGACGCTCGGTATCTGCCTCGGCGCACAACTGATTGCGGCGGCAGCCGGCGCAAGGGTGGCCCCCATGCCCGGCAAGGAAATAGGCTTCGCTCCGCTGGAACTGACTGCGGCTGGACGAAAGGGGCCGCTCGCAGCCCTTGATGGCGTGCCGGTTCTACATTGGCACGGCGAGGCCTTCGAGACACCCGTCATGGCAGAGAACCTCGCGGCGACCGGCGCCTGGGCCTCGCAAGCCTTCGCGCTTGGGCGGACCGTGCTGGGGCTGCAATTTCATTCCGAAGCCGGAGAACTGCCCGCCTTCGAACGCTGGCTGATCGGCCACAGCGTGGAACTTACGCAAGCCGGCATCGCGCCCGAGGATCTTCGGCGAGCCGCTCAAGCAAACGGTCCTGCCCTGAGGGTCGCCGGACAGGCGATGCTCAAAGCGTGGTTGCGGGAGCTGCCGGCATGATGAGGATCACGCTTCTGACCGGCCGAGCGAGCCCCCTTCCCCACAGCGATGCCCTTAGCGGGATCAACAAGACACCGGTGGACCAGGCATTGGCCCTCGGTCGGCAAGGACTCGAAGGCGACGAACAGGCGGACCGCCGCGTGCACGGCGGGGTCGAAAAGGCGGTGCATCACTATCCGTTCGATCACTATGCCGTGTGGCGCAGCGAGCTTGGTCCCCTGCCTCCGCTGCTCACGCCCGGCGGCTTCGGCGAGAACATTTCGACGACCGGCCTGACCGAGACCACGGTCGCCGTAGGGGACGTCTTCCGGCTCGGCACCGCAATCCTGCAGGTGTCGCAGGGACGGCAACCCTGCTGGAAACTCAACCGCCGGTTCGACGTGCCGGACATGGCTTGGCGGGTGCAACAGACCGGCCGCACCGGTTGGTACTACCGTGTCCTGCAGCCGGGCGCCGTAGGGTCCGGCGACCGACTGGAACTGATCGAACGCGTCGCCCCCGACTGGAGCCTGCGCCGGATCTGGCACGCGCTCTATGTCGACCGGCTGAACCGACGCGAACTGGCAGGCATTGCCTCGCTCGACGTGCTGGCCGAAGGCTGGCGCAAATACGCGGTCCAGAGGCTGGAAAGCGGTCGGGTCGAAGACTGGAGCAAAAGACTGGACGGTACTGCATGACCCGCCCCCCTTTCGTAATCTCAATCCAGAGCCAGGTCGTCTTCGGCCATGTCGGCAATTCCGCCGCCGTCTTTCCGATGCAGGCGGCCGGGCTTGAGGTGGCATCGATCCCGACCGTCGTGTTCTCGAATACCCCAGATTACCCGACGCTTCGCGGCCGTGCCTTGCCGCCGGAGTTCTTTTCCGACCTGCTGCACGGTGCGCGGGAGCGAGGCCTGCCGGAGCGTGCGGCATTCATCGTCACAGGCTACATAGGCTCGCTCGACGTCGCCCTCATGGTGGCGGATTTTGTCGCCGAGGCGATGACGGCAAATCCCGAGATCACCTATCTTTGCGACCCGGTGATGGGCGATGCCGGTCCCGGCCTCTACGTCCCCGAGGCCATTGCCGACGTGATGCGCGAGCGACTGCTGCCGATGGCCGACATCGCAACACCCAATCCGTTCGAACTCAGTTGGCTGACCGGCCGCGAGATCGTGACAGTGGCGGACCTGGAAGCCGCAAGGCAGGTCCTGCGCATCGCGGCAGATGCCCGACTGATCGCCACCGGCTGCACTCTCGAAGACACGCCTGACGGCCATATCGAGAGCGTCATCCTCGGTTCCGACGGCATCAGCCGTCACCCGACGCCGCATCTGCCGATCGCCCTGCCCGGAACCGGCGATCTCTTCGCCGGTCTGATTGTTGCAGGATTGGGGCACGGTCTGGCACTGACCCGCGCGGTCGAAACAGCCCAGGTTCTGACCTCCCGCGCGCTGGGGCATGCAAGCGCGCTCGGCGCCGGCGAGGTGGTGCTCAGTGAACAGGAGTTCCGCCGGGCGTTGCTGACACTCGGTCCCGGTAGGGACGGCCGGTGAAGACATCGTTTACGCT
Organism: Ciceribacter azotifigens; assembly: GCF_048159625.1. Taxonomy (NCBI): domain Bacteria; kingdom Pseudomonadati; phylum Pseudomonadota; class Alphaproteobacteria; order Hyphomicrobiales; family Rhizobiaceae; genus Ciceribacter; species Ciceribacter azotifigens. The sequence continues at coordinate 12,157 of NZ_JBLQTA010000020.1, forward strand.
GGCCCGCTGGTCACGAAGACCTTTCCGCTCCGCTGTCCGTTCCAGCGGCTACGATCACGTCGAAGGGTCATGGCGCTTGCGCACTATGGCGCCACGCAGGCGATCTTCCAGCGCTTGTGCCCTCAGCGAGGGCGACGTGAACCTGTGTTCGAGCGCTCTGCATACCGTGCGGCATGTGCGGTTACCGATCAAAATGGAGGGAAAACCGCACAGCTCGTCGTCTTCATTTAACGAACGATAATGTGACCCGTTTTTGGAGTTTCGCTTATTGGTCCCGGATAAGGGTAGATGTCGACCAACGATCGGACGATATAAGCACCAAAATCATCTCTCTTTTCGTGCAGCACCGCAAGGCCTGACATGTCCCTGCCCGACCTTTTCCGGAGAAGAGGTGAACGGCGCGCACCCGACACACTGCGATCAACCCGCTCGACCATCGGGCATCGTCGTGGCGATGTGAGACCGCCATCGCTACCCCTTTCCGAGAGCGCCGATGTCCGCCGGCCCGCGAGCAACGCAGCCGCAGAGCCGTGCCGGAAGAGCCCTCCCCTGTCCTTGAGGAATGGAAGGGGAGACAAAGCTGGAAAGGCGGATTGAAAATCGTCAGAATGAACGCGCCTCACGGGCCGGTTCGCATGGGTGAGTCGGGTGAGTCGCAGCGATTCTCCATCTTTACTGAGGTGGATCACAGCGAAACCAAGCACCGTCGCTGTCCGGACCTCGCGAAACCCAGGGCACCACCTCCGGCGGCCACACGGCTTAAGAGGCGGAAACATATGGCGAATCCGCGGCAGACGCTGTGCCAGCCCATCCGATCCATGCGGCGCCGGCACCCGTTACGGAACAGCCCGGCTTGTCTCCAGCAGAGAATCGCAGATAATAACGGTTAAGAGGCAAGAATAGCCTGAATACCGTTTTTTGAGAGCAAGCGCATAATGAGCACCAATCCATCCTTGGCTGTCGACGACTCCCTGCACTTTGAGGATCTCATTCTCGAGCAGGGCGACCTGATTTCCAAGAAACTGCACCTGCTCAGCGTGCAGCGTTTTCCGCCCAATGCACGCAAGAACCTCCGCTCCTTCTCGCTGGCAGAGGTTGCCAACTATATCGGCGTGTCGCAGAGCACGCTGAAGAAGCTCCATTTGGAGGGCAAGGGCCCCCTCCCCCAGACCTCCTCTTCCGGCCGGCGTTCCTACACGGCCGAGCAGATGATGGAACTGCGCTACTACCTGGATCAGCATGGGCGGTCGGAATCGAAGAACTACGTCCCCCATCGTCGGCCGGGAGAGCGACTGCAGGTCATCGCGGTCGTCAACTTCAAGGGCGGTTCCGGCAAGACCACGACTGCCGCGCATCTTGCGCAGTATCTCGCATTGACGGGCCACCGCGTGCTCGCCGTCGACCTCGACCCGCAAGCATCGCTCTCCTCGCTCCACGGCTTCCAGCCGGAGCTCGACCAGATGCCCTCGCTTTACGAGGCGATCCGCTACGACGATGAAAAGCGTTCGATTGCCGACATCATTCAGCCAACCAATTTCCCCGGCCTCGACATCGTTCCAGCCAATCTCGAGCTGCAGGAGTTCGAATACGACACGCCGCTTGCCATGTCGAACCGCTCGTCGAACGAGGGGAAGACCTTCTTCACGCGTATCTCGCGGGCTCTGTCGGAAGTCGACGATCGCTACGATGTCGTCGTCATCGACTGCCCGCCCCAGCTCGGCTATCTCACCATTACGGCGCTCACGGCGGCGACGAGCGTCCTGATCACCATTCACCCACAAATGCTCGACGTCATGTCGATGGGGCAGTTCCTGCTGATGCTGGGCGGCATCCTGAAGCCGATCCGCGATGCCGGCGCCGAGGTCAATCTCGAATGGTATCGCTACCTGATCACCCGTTACGAGCCGATGGATGTTCCGCAGGCCCAGATGGTCGGATTCATGCAGACACTCTTCCACCAATACGTGTTGAAGAACCACATGCTGAAGTCGACGGCGGTCTCCGATGCCGGGATCACCAAGCAGACGCTCTATGAAATCGACAAGAACCAGATGACCCGCTCCACTTACGAACGGGCGATGGAATCGCTCGAATCGGTGAACAATGAGATCTGCGAGTTGATCCACAAATCGTGGGGGCGCTGAGTTGTCAGCTGACAAAAACGAGGTTTTCGCGTTTATTTTCAGAATGATGCGCGAGAAACGGAGAGAATAGATGGCACGCAAGAACCTTTTGGCCGGATTGGTAGCTCCCGAGAGCGCGCCTGCTCCGCAATCCTCCAATACCGCCTACCCCATGCGCGGCGCCTCCAAGAACATGATCCGTTCTCTGGACGAGCTGGCAAAGCAGGCCGACAAGTTCCTCGAAGGCGAGGCCGTCGTCGAGATCGATCCCAAGCTTATCGAAGGCTCGTTCGTCTCCGATCGTCTGGAAGATGCGTCCGAACAGTTCGCCGAGCTGAAACAGGCAATCCTGGAACGCGGTCAGGATACGCCGATCCTTCTGCGGCCGCACCCTACCCTCCCCGGGCATTACCAGGTGGTCTTCGGTCATCGGCGTGTGCGAGCGGCCCGCGAACTCGGACGGCCGGTCAGGGCTGTCGTGAAACAGCTAGACGACAAGTCTCACGTCATCGCCCAGGGGCAGGAGAATTCCGCCCGGGCGAATCTGACGTTCATCGAACGCGCGCTGTTTGCACGCCGCCTCTTCGACCTCGGTTACGATCGCAATGTCATCTGCTCGGCGCTCGCAGCCAACCAGGCAACCGTATCGAAGATGATGTCCGTCACCGATCGCATCCCCGCCGATGTCGTCGAGCGAATCGGCCCCGCGCCGTCCGTCGGACGCGAGCGCTGGGTCGAACTCTCGCTGCTGGTCGGGAAGGCCTCGAACGCGGAAAGGGTGCAATCCCTGACGCAGGGCACAGACTTCACCAGACTTGAAAGCGACGAACGGTTCAACACGCTGTTTTCGGCCCTCAATAGGTCCGGTAAGGCCGTCAAGAAGACGGAAATGCCAACCGCGAAGCTTCTCTGGCAACCCTCTGACAAGGGAGTTTCCGCGCAAATATCAAACACCGGCAAGGCGTTCACGCTCGCGATGAAGGCGAAGAACGCTGCGCGCTTTGGCAAGTACCTGTCGGACAATCTCGACCGGCTCTATGCCGAATTCATGGACGAAATGACCAACGAAGGAGATTAGCGCGCAAAAGAAAAAGGCCCCCAAACGTTGCCGTCGTGGAAGCCCTTCTCAGGTGTAGCAAGCTGAGATTCTCATTTCCACGATTCATAGTCAAGAGTCTTTGGCACCGATTTTGGTGAGCGGACGTCTTTTGCCTAATCAAAGGTGAAAGAAATGGAACGTGGAAGTGTGACGACGCCTTTCGGGCGGCGGCCAATGACGCTTGCCTTATTGAAAGGCCAGCTCGATATCTCCCGGCCGTCGACGCAACGGACGGTCGACAAGTGGCATGTGTTTCGGGACGTCAGTGAAGCACGGGGAATGCTGGGTCTCGGCGATCGGGCGCTTGCCGTGCTCCATGCGCTGCTGTCTTTCTATCCCGAACAACAGCTCAGCGAGGGCGGACGCCTCGTCGTCTTCCCTTCGAACGCCCAGCTGAGCATCCGGGCCCACGGGATCGCCGGTTCCACGCTGCGCCGACATCTGGCCGCGCTCGTCGACGCAGGCGTCGTCATCCGCAAAGATAGCCCGAACGGCAAACGCTTCGCCCGAAAGGACAGCCGCGGCGCAATCGAGCAGGCCTACGGCTTCAGCCTTGCGCCCCTCCTCGCGAGGGCCGACGAATTCGCACAGCTGGCCCAGCGTGTGGTCGCCGAGCGTCAACGGCTCCGTCTCTTGCGCGAGCGGTTTTCGCTGGCACGCAGGGATGTCGCCAAACTGATTTCCGCAGCCATCACCGCAGAGACGCCAGGAGAATGGCACGCTCTCGAACAGCAATACGCAACGCTCTCGTCCGCCGTCGGTCGCACCGCCTCAGCCGAAGAACTGGACGCTGCGGTCCATGCACTCGACGAACTTCGCATTCACCTCGTCAAGTTGCTGGAAATTCATCTCAATTCACAAGATTTGGGCGCCGATGACCGCCAGATTGAGCGCCACATAGAGAATCCAGAATCCGATTCCATCTATGAATCTGAACAGGCACAGGAAACACCGCGTGATGAGAAATTGGCGCACCTCCCGTCTCCGGCTCCAGTAAACCAAGCCGTATTTCCACTCGGTCTGGTCCTCAAGGCGTGCCCGGATATCGCAATGTATGGCCCGGGAGGTACCGTCTGCGGCTGGCGTGACCTCTTTTCGGCGGCAATCGTCGTCCGCTCGATGCTCGGCGTCAGTCCGTCGGTGTATCAAGACGCCTGCGAGGCGATGGGACCAGAGAATGCGGCAACTGTCATGGCCTGTATTCTCGAACGAGCAGGGCATATCAGCACAGCGGGAGGCTATCTGAGGGACCTGACGGCCAAGGCTCGCAATGGTGTCTTCTCCGTCGGTCCGATGCTTTCCGCTCTCATCAAGACAAGGCACGAAGCCCAGCCTCGGGGCGAGGAGGTTCCTGTCCGAGCGAAACAGCAGGCAGAAAAGCGATCAAGTCCACCGTTGGCGGATCGATTGTAGGTCGCTGACGAGTGGGAAGGCGGCAAAGAGCATGAGCGGCAGGGCCAGGATCATCGCAGCCGGAATCCCGAGCATCTTGAAGAGAATGGCACCACAGATGCCTCCAATGAAGAAAAGGCCGATCAGGCTGGACAAGAGGCGCAGTTTGTCCCGGTCCGCTATCACCGGCGGACGGCCTTTCACCTCGGGGCTGTTGCGATAGAAGAGCTTTCCGATCTCGATACCGACGTCTGTCACCAGACCGGTCACGTGAGTTGTCCGGATACGCGCGCCGGAAAGCTTGGTGATCATCGCATTCTGCAGGCCCATGATAAAGCAGAGGAGCGCGACCGTGACCGCAGTCAGGATACCCTCCAGCAGCCCCGAGAGCCCGAAGGCGGCCATGGCGAATGCTTCGAAGGCAAGCGGCAAGGCATACTGGGAATGGAGGTCCTTGCGCTTCGCCCAGTTGATCAGGATCGCCGAGGTCGCGGCGCCGAGAACAAAGGCCACGAGCGCGGAAAGGCCACCCAGGAAGAGCTCCAGGTTGCCGAGGACGAGGTTGTCGGCCATCGACGAGACCATGCCGGACATATGGGACGTATATTGTTGAACGGCCATGAAGCCGCCGGCATTGGCCGCACCTGCGACAAACGTCAGGTAGAATGCGAGGTGTCGGTCACTGGCTTCTGTCCGGTGACGATCGGCGAGGGTTCTGATGTAAGCTTGCATGGGATGAAACTGCGGCGGGCTCGAGGGACTGATGAGAAGCTATTGACCGGCCGCAAGACTTGCAAGCGCTACCATCGGTATAGATGGGGTATCCGGTAACCGCGGGGTAGGGGGGGGCGGAAACTGCGACGACCGACCGCACCGTCAGGCCAGATAGGCGTAATAGGCCCAGACGACAACGAAGGCCAGAATAACGCCGGCAAACACCACTGCCTTGCGGAGTGCCGGTTGCGCCTTCCTCTTTTCTTTCGGCTTCGGCGGTCTCTTGAATTCGATGACGTTGGACATAGCCATTCCTTCGTTGGCATTTCGTTAGGACGAGCATTCTCATATACCCAAGAAATGGTTCTCGACTGCTCACGTCAAGGTGACAGTCTGCCTCTCCTGTCCTCCGCAACAAGAAAAGGCTTCGTCCGGCGCAGCGTTCTGACCGATAGGCAACCCATCGGGACCGCCACCGATGCCCGCTCGGCACACGCATGGCGAAGGGGGCTTCGCCGGACACGCTCGGGCATTCACTTCAGATGCAGCGAGCGGCTCGAAAACACCCCGGCTGGCGACGTCTCCGTGCCACCGGTTTCAAGGCCTGCAGCAAGGGCAGCGCGCTTTACCAGGCGTGCCACCTCCTGATCGTGCAGCCGATCCTTCCCGACTATCTTGCCGCCGCGAAGCACGCGACGGAAAACCGGTCCAGTTGCGATTCTGCCGAGCCGCATCCAGGTTCCGAGAGCCGTCACTGGACAGGAATGATCGGCTGACGCGTGAGCGATTTCGACTTGCCGCTGGCCGCCCTTGCCCGTCAAGGTCACCGTGACGCCCTGCGGGCCGAACGTGACCCAGCCGCGTCCGTCGACGCTTTCACCAGGCCCCGCATCAAGGCCGGTGATCTCGGAACGCGTGAGGCGACCGGCAAAGCCCAGCAGCAGAATGGCCCGATCACGCAGGCCCTTGAGGCTTCCCCGGTCGAGGGTTTCCAGCATCGAGGCAAGATCACCCGGCGTCAGCATCTCCTGGCGGGGAGCGGGCGGGCCAGCCGAGCGGCGGGCATCGGCGAGCGCGTTAGTGATCGCATCGTCCTGGCGGGGAAGAGCGAAGCCGCGCCGTGCATAGTTCCATGTCAGCGAGGAGAGCCTCCGCTCGATTGTGGAAGCGGAATTGGCTCGCCCCTCCTTGCGCCCCTCTCCCGACGCACAGGCGCGGATGTAGCGGGCGACAAGCTGTGGGTCGGCGGGGAGGGGAGGGGCGGCTTCCCGCCGGCACCATGCTGCGAAATGCTTCCAGTCCGACGCATAGGCGCGACGCGTGTGGGAGGATGCCGGCTCACCTGGAATGTCCGGCGCAGCGTCCGGTTCGCTGGACGATGGTGCCGTATGCGGGTCAAGTGCAGAGGCAGCGCGTAGACGGTCGTCTCTGGTTGGCGTATCCTTCGTTGTCGTGGTGGCTTTCTCGGGCATTGTGGGGTCGTTTATCTCCGTTGCGGCGACGATATACCGACGAGCGCGGACGAACAAGGAATTGAACGCGATTATCGTTCGTAATTTCCTGTCGGCAAGCTGTGCGCTTTCGAGGCATGAGGTGTTGAAAAGCGCACATCTCCGCTATGCTGCCTTTCATGGATTCTTTCACTGATTCGCCCATCATTGCTTCGCCCCGGGCCGCCGCTGCGCCGGCATGGGCGCAGCCGCGCGGCACCGCCGACAGCGAGGCGGATGCGGCCTTTGTGGCCGGTGCGGCACTGACGATGCTGTACGAGCGTGTCCGCGAACCGCCTGCATGGGCGGGATGTTGGCGCAATCGGCTGGCGCTTGCCTCGGCGCAGGCTGCCGTCCGCCTGATGGGACGCAGGGAGGATGAAGCAGCACTCCGCGATGCCGTGTTCCTCTGTCCTCCCGGGGGAGACCCAGGACCGGCGGGCCGCGTTCTGGTCGCCTACAGAAGGCTGGCGTCACGCAAGCCCGTCATGCGCGATGAGATGATCCGGGAGGTCAGCGATCTTCTCGCCGTTCGCTGGAGTGAGGCGCTAACCGGCGTGCCCGCTGTCGTCGACGAATTGTTGCAGTCGCGACGGGCGGTGCCGTTCGTCATCGCCGCACTCGTTGAACGGGTCGTCGCGATGCGGCCGGATGCCGAAGTCCTCGCATGGTGGCTGGCAGACTGGGTGCTCGCGCGGCTCATCCATCTGGACCTGCCGGTTCCGTTCTTCACGCAGGCACGCTACGGGGCGGCATTTCGCACCACGAGCGGCAACGGCCGGCTCCGGCCCGGCGACGAAGGCTTCGCCCGCGCTGTCTGTCTGGCGCTTGCCTTGCAGGTGCCGGAGACGCTCCGGCTCGCAACCGAGATCGAACGACACGCCGACAGCCTGGTTGCTGTTTCACCGAAGCTTCGCACAAAGGGCGGGGAAGGCGTCGTTCAAAGACTGCTGGCGGACGATGCCGTCGCCGCCTCGCTGCCGGGCACAGGGCTCTCCCGGTGGGCAGGTCGTCGCCTCTTCGAACGGCTCGAGGCGTTCGGCGTCGTCCGGGAGCTTTCCGGTCGCCCGACCTTCCGGATCTACGGATTGTGACGATGGTCGACGCAACCACGACCGAACGAATGGCAAGCCGGCGCAAGAGCGGCGACGCGGCTCCCCTCGACCGCGAGCTCGCACACGTCTCACCGGCGGCTCGCTGGCGCGAATGGATGATGCGGATCGAGGCCGTCATCTTTGCCTCGACCGAACCAGTGACCCGCGAAACACTGGCGCGCGTGGTGGGTTCCGGGTGCAGCGTCGACCTGCTGATCGATGATCTGCGCGAGGAGATACGCGATCGACCTTACGAGATCGTATCCGTTGCCGGCGGCTTCCAGCACCGCACGAGGGCGAGCTACGGACCGGCGATCCGCGCCGCCGCGGTTCCTACCCGTTCGGCCAGTTCCGCGCTCTCCCAGCATGAGGCGGCGGTGATCGTGGCGGTTGGCTATTTCCAGCCGGTGACACGTAGCGAGCTGTCGAAGATCTTCGGCAAGGAGATTTCCCGGGATACGATCGCGAGCCTGAAGGCGGCCGGCTTTCTCGCGTCCGGCCCGCGAAGCCCAGCGCCCGGCGCTCCTTACACCTATGTGACAACGAAGCACTTTCTCTCCACCTTCGGCTTCGAGACGCTACGGGATCTGCCCGATATGGAAGCGCTCGAGGATGCCGGATTGCTCAACCGGTATGCGCAGGCCGACACCGACCGATTGATGGACGCCCAGGACGGCGAGGAACTGACTGAGGACGAGGAACTCTAACGGCTCGAGGACGCTGCCGAGGAGGCCGACACCGCATTGTGGTGAGCCTGCGTCATCCGAATTGCGATGGCCGCGACCGTGGCCTGATGAAGACAGACGAAACCTGCTGCAATTCGGCGTGTACGTTTTCCTGAATGCGATTCACGGATGCTTCAATGTCCGGCGTTTTGAGCTCGTCGTGGAACTCGACGTCGATTGCGGCCACAACATCGGACGGCCCGAGATGGACCGTGAGGATGTCGACAACGCCGGCGACGTCGCGGTCGGATGCCGCAAGCTCGGATATGCGGCGCCGGACAGCCGGCAGCGCCTGCTCCCCGATCAGCAAACCCTTGCTCTCGATCGCGAGAAAAATCGCGGTCGCCGCAAGCACAAGGGCGATGCCGATCGAACCGATCCCGTCCAGGACGGGCATCTCCAAGACATGAGCGGCGGTGATGGCGACGAAGGCGATCACCAGGCCGAGCAGCGCGGCGGAGTCCTCGAACAGCACAGTGAACGTCGTGGGATCCTTGCTGCGTCGAACGGCAGCGAGATAGCTTTGATGACCCTTTTCGTGTCGGAAGTGCCGTAGCGCGAAAAACCACGCCGATCCCTCGAAGACTGCAGACTGGCCGATGACGACATAGTTGATCGCAATATTTTGTGCCGGTGCCGGATGACGCAGATGCACGATGCCTTCGTAGAACGATACGCCGGCACCCACCGCAAAGACCAGCAGCGCGACAACGAAGCTCCAGAAGTAGACTTCTCGCCCGTAGCCGAGTGGATGCGTCTCGTCGGGAGGGCTCGCGGCCTTGCGCAGGCCGTGTAGCATCAGGACCTGGTTTCCGGTGTCCACGACGGAGTGGACGCCCTCGCTCAGCATTGCTGAACTGCCGGTGAAGAGCGCGGCGGTAAACTTCGTAGCTGCGATCAGCGCATTGCCTGCCAGAGCGGCATAGATAACGGTCCTGGATCCACCTTGAGCGGCCACACGTTTCTCCCCTGCAGCTTTGCCGCAGGGGCAACCCTCTGCCGCCTCCTTTGTTCCGCAGGGCGCGATATCAAGTGCAGTCCGCTCCGGGAACATTGGTCATGAGAGCAAGTTTCAGCTTTTGTGTTTCCGTATACTCGCCGTTCGACGGAGAACGATCGATGCGGGTGGACGTGCACGAAGCGCTGATTGGGGGGTGGGCGGTCCGCCCGCTCTTCCCAAGAGGATCGGAGAAAGGCATGGAGCAGCAAGACAGGGACGAGTACGTCCGTAGGCGAGCCTATGAGATTTGGGAACAAGAGGGGCGGCCGGAAGGCGAACATGATCGCCATTGGCGTCAGGCGAACGAGGAATACGAAGCCGGTCTCGTCGCGAGCGCGGAGGTAACGGACCTTCCTCGAGGCTCGCAGGGGATCGCCTCGGGCCTGCAGCCAGGTGGCGTGACCCCGGCTGGTGGTCCTGGCCGGGGCGCAGACAGCATCGGTGCAGCAGGAAGGCGCGGAAGAGGCAAGGGGGGCGTTGTTTAGCGAAGCGTTGCCGGCGTCCTTCCACCGTACTCCTGCAGCTCGGGACGATCCCGAGCGAATTTCGGGCCGACACATTCGGCTTTCGCGACGGGAAAAGTCGCATTTCTGCCTGTGAAACGACGATCGGAGGCAAGCGCCGATCCGGAATTTCGAATATTATAAAACCTGTTCGCAGATGTAGGAACTTGGCTGCCGATTGGCCGCCTGCCCGCATACGAATTCTCATTTTCGGAGCCTCTTATCTGGAACAGGCGAGCGTTGAGCAGATATGTCCCCTCTCCCGGCCGGCGCATCGACGCCTCGGCTGGGAAATGTGCCGGACGTGCAGCTCATTCCGCAAGCCGTATGAGCGGTCGTCATCGACCGACGCCATTCTCTTGAAACCTCCTGTCAATGGTGGTGCACTGGTCACCCGCAAAACGCGACCCGCAGCTAACGAGCTGAGAGTTGTCGTGTTTGCGCGCGTGCAGAGCAACGGGTCGAGGCGGCACCCCGTTGCGAAACAAATGCCGCATTAAAGAGGGAACGGACATGAAACATCTTCTTGCTTCCACCTGCCTCGTCGCTGGCCTCCTGGCCATGACGGGTGCGGCGCGCGCAGAGTGCGGCGACGTGACCATTGCCAGCATGAACTGGCAGAGCGCCGAGGTGCTCGCTGCTCTCGACAAGTTCATCCTGACCGAAGGTTACGGCTGCAATGCCGAGGTCATCGTGGGAGACACGGTTCCGACCATCACCTCGATGATCGAGAAGGGCGAGCCGGACCTCGCACCGGAAGGCTGGGTCGACCTGCTGCCGGACGTCGTCAATCGTGGCATTGAGGAAGGCAAGCTCATCGGCGCTGCCGTAGCGCTTTCCGATGCCGCCGTCCAGGGATGGTGGATTCCGAAATACATCGCCGATGCCAACCCGGACATCAAGACGATCGATGATGCGTTCAAGCATCCTGAGCTGTTCCCGGACCCGGAAGACAAGAGCAAGGGCGCCGTTCACAACGGCCCGCAGGGGTGGGGCGGCACGGTAGTGACCAGTCAGCTCTACAAGGCCTATGGTGGTGAGGCCGCCAACTTCACCCTGGTCGACACGGGCTCGGCAGCCGGCCTCGATGGCTCCATTGCCAAGGCCTACGAACGCAAGGAAGGCTGGGTCGGTTACTACTGGGCTCCGACGGCCTTGCTCGGCAAGTACGAGATGGTGAAGCTCGAGCACGGCGTCCCTTATGACGCTGCCGAGTGGAAGCGCTGCAACACCGTTGCCGATTGCCCGGATCCGAAGAAAAACGACTGGCCGAAGGACAAGGTCCAGACGCTGGTGACCAAGGCCTTCGCCGAACGGGCCGGCGAGGACGTCATGGGGTATCTCAACAAGCGCGCCTGGAGCAACGACACGGTCAACAAGCTGATGGCGTGGATGACCGACAACCAATCGAGCGGCGACGACGGCGCCAAGCACTTCCTCCAGGAAAATGAAGCGCTCTGGAAGGAATGGGTCTCGCCGGAAGCTGCAGAGAAGATCAAGGCGGCTCTCTGACCGTCCGGGCAAAGAGAGAAGACGGCATGTCCCTGACGTGCCGTCCTTCTCCTCTGTCTGGGATACGCTGCAAAGAACGTTCGCGGCGGGATTGACGTTTTGAGCCCGAAAGCCGGCGCTAGATCGGCAGAGGCTGGAAGGGGATCGACATGGAATGGTTCAACAAATTTCCGGCGATGAATCCGGATTCACTGCGTGACCTCAAGAAGGCGATCGACGAGGGCTTTCGCAGCTTCACCCGCGCTTACGGGGACGGCATAGAGTCCGTTTTCGAACCGCTTCAGCACTTTCTGATCTGGTCGGAGCGCTTCATGACGCGCACGCCGTGGCCGGTCATCCTCCTGCTCATCGCGCTCTTTGCCTGGTTCGCCAGCCGCAACTGGAAGATCGTTGCAGGTAGCGTGGTCACGCTTCTCGTCATCGGCTATTTCGACATGTGGGACGACACGATGAAGACGGTCTCGATGATCTTCGTCTGCACCGTCCTCTCCATTGTGATCGGTATTCCGATCGGCACCCTGATGTCGCGGTCGGATCGTGTGCAGAGCGCCATCAACCCGGTTCTCGACATCATGCAGACGATGCCGAGCTTCGTCTATCTGATCCCTGTCGTGATGCTGCTCGGCATCGGCAAGGTCCCCGGCCTGATCGCCGTCGTCATCTACGCCATCCCGCCGATGATCCGCCTGACGAATCTCGGGATACGCCTCGTCGACAAGGACGTGCTGGAGGCCGCTGACGCCTTTGGGTCGTCAAGCTGGCAGAAGCTGAAGAAGGTCCAGATGCCGCTGGCGCTTCCAACCATCATGGCCGGGATCAACCAGACGATCATGATGGCGCTCGCCATGGTCGTCATCGCATCGATGATCGGTGTGCAGGGTCTCGGACAGCCGGTGCTCAAAGCCATCTCCAACCAGTATTTCACCCTCGGTATCTTCAACGGCCTGGCGATCGTCGGCATCGCGATCATCTTCGATCGCGTCAGCCAGGCATTCGGCAAGCGGCTCCAGCAGCACCTGGAGATTGTCCATGGCTGATCAGCACTTCGACGGCATCAAGATCCGCCACCTCTACAAGATCTTCGGGCCGAACGCCGCGTCCCATGTCGAAGCTATCCGCAACGGGCTGTCGAAGGCCGAACTGAACGAACAGTTCGGCCATGTACTGGGTCTCAAGGACATCAACATCGAGATGCCCTCGGGTTGCATACAGGTCATCATGGGTCTGTCCGGCTCGGGAAAATCGACCCTGATCCGGCATATCAACCGTCTGATCGACCCGACTGCCGGTGAGTTGCTGGTGAACGGCATCGATGTCGTGAAGATGAACGACCGCGAGCTCCGCGAGTTTCGACGACACCAGACGGCAATGGTGTTTCAGAAATTCGCACTGCTTCCGCATCGTAACGTCCTCGACAATACGCTCTATGGGCTTGAGGTACAGGGTGTTGCTCGCTCCAAGGCGGTCGATATCGCCATGCGATGGATCGATCGCGTCGGTCTCAAGGGCTTCGAAAGCAAGTATCCGAACCAGCTCTCCGGCGGCATGCAGCAGCGCGTCGGTCTCGCCCGCGCGCTTTCGAACGACGCGCCCGTGCTGCTCATGGACGAAGCCTACTCGGCGCTCGATCCGCTGATCCGCACCGACATGCAGACGGTGCTCCTCGACCTGCAAAAGGAGATCAAGAAGACGATCGTCTTCATCACGCACGATCTCGACGAAGCGCTCCGGCTCGGAGATCAGATCGCGATCCTTCGCGACGGTGAGGTCATCCAGCAGGGCACGCGTCAGGACATCGTGCTTTCTCCGGCCGACGAATATGTCGCGAACTTCGTCAAGGAGGTCAATCGGGGCCGCGTCGTGACCGTCGAGGCCGTCATGGCGACTCTGCCGCCGGGTCAGGCACCGAGCGGAACGATGATCCAAGCCGGCACCACTGTGGAGGAGGCCGTTCGCATCATAGCGACGACTTCCGAAAGTGACGTGGCCGTGGTTGTCGGCGCGGGCGGGGAGGCGCTCGGCTACGTCAGTCTGCGCCAGCTTGCCAGTGCGATGGTCAGCCCTTCCGGCGCCGCGCAAAGATAATCGGATTGCTGATCGTGTCCGGGGTGAGTCGGTACCCCGGCTCCTCCGAAGAAAGAGAAGCCGTTTCTCGACCGGCTGGAGTATCCGGCGGGCGCTAGTACGGCGGTATTTCAGCCGATCTGCAGCGACCGCGTGGTTTTGCCAAGGTCGACGGCGAGTTCCGAGGTGACCTCGAGCGCACGCTCCTGACGCACCGCGTCAGCGGGCACATCCCCATGCCAGGTGACGATCCGCCTATCGCGTTCGCGGATGAGCTCGGCGATCTCCGGCTCGTAGAGGCGCAGCACACCGGTCAGCCAGCGGTTCGCGAGGTAGGAGGGGCGCCCGAGCTGGACGTCGAAGCGCGGCAGAAGTTCGATCGTCTCTTCGGCTGACAGCCACGTATCGCCGACCACCCATTGGTTGACGGTGAAGAGACGAAGCAGGCGCCCGTGCGCATCCACGCCAACGGCGATGAGATGATGGACCGGCCCCTCACGACCGTCGGGCCGGATGAAGCAGTGGAAGTGCCCGTGTTCGCCCGCCATGCCCGGTTCCGGATGAGCATGGTAATACCACTGCGCGCCGCTTTCGGGATCGAAGACGTCACCAGGCGGATAATGCTGCCAGACCGTCATGTCTGCGGCGCCGCGCAGCACGTCGAGCAGGACCGTATCACCGGTCTTGCGCAGGACTGCTTCGCAAAACAGGACCTCGCGCGCGGCCTGTCGCCGCTGATCGTCGTTTGCCATTTCGCTCTCCTGCGTCAACCGCGGGGAATCATGGTCAAGGTTGGGAGGCAGCGCAAGGTGCGGCGGCAGCACATGGTGCCGCTGCCGCACACGGGGCGGCCGCCGAACAAGGCGCCGCCGCAGCACACGGTGCCGACGCGGCGCATGGGGCGGCGGCTGAGCACGGGCTCTCCGAAGCCGCGCAAGGTGCCGCTGCCGAGCAGGGATTGTCGGCCGAGCACGGGTTTGCCGCGGGAACTGAGGCTTCTCCGGGCTGGCTTGCCGCCGGTACCGCCGGCGGATTCATGCTGTGGCCTCTATGATCAGCCGCGACGGCAGCCGCGGCAACCGCGAAGGCGGCGCCGAAGAGGAGTGTATTACGGTTACTCATTTTTTGAAGCCATCCAATCCAAAGACCGGCCGAAGCGCGATGCCGAGGCAACTCCCCGCGAACGCTGCCGCGAACCAGAGCCAGCCATGCAGGCTGCCCGAAGCAATGCCGGAAAACAGCGCGCCGATATTGCAGCCGAAGGAAAGCCTCGCGCCGTAGCCCATCAGTATCCCACCGACCACAGCGGCAAGCAGCGAGCCGATCGGGATAGCGGCCTTCGGCGCGAACTTGCCTGCAAGGCCGGCTGCGAGGCCGGCGCCGAGGATGATGCCGAAATTCATGACCGAGGTATTGTCGGCAAGAACGCTGGCGCCGAGCGCCTTTGCCGGTCCCGGCCAGGTCCAGAAGGTCCATGTTTCGACGGGGACGCCGGCCGCCTGAGCGATCTTCGCCCCCCAGAGGCCGAAGCCGAAGGTGACCGACCAGGGATGACCGGCGGTCAGAAGGGTAGCCAGGTTGAGCCCCGCGAGCAGCAGCGCCGCGACAACGAGCGACCAGGGACCTCGGATGAGCCTCTCGGTGAAGGGCTTATTTGGGGCGCTCACGGCTTCAAGCGATCCGTGCTCCTTTTTCTCGACGAAAGCGGTGACGACCGCGACGGCGGCGAGGCCTGCGAGCGTGACCGCGATCGCGAGCGGCACTCCGAGCGCCTGGCCGAGGCTCACCTGCGGCAAGGAAGGCTGCGCCAGCCACCACGGCAGGTGGGCGGTGCCGAGAACCGCACCGACGATGAAGAAGATCAACGTGACGAGCATGCGCGCCGAGCCACCGCCGACCGTGAACAAAGTTCCAGATCCGCATCCTCCACCAAGCTGCATGCCGAGGCCGAACATCAGAGCGCCGACCAGGACGGAAACGCCGACTGGCGCGAAAGCACCCGCGAGAACCGTTCCGCCGACCGAACCCTGTGCCAGCAAGGGAATGAAGGCAAGCGCGGCCAGCCCGATCATCAGCATCTGCACCCGCATTGCGCGGCCGCGCCGTTCGACGACCATCCGCCGCCATCCGCCGGTGAAACCGAAGGAGGCGTGATAGAGCGTCACGCCGAGAAGCCCGCCGATGCCGAAGAGCAGCGCCTGGACTGGGCTCACCGCAGCGCCGATCGCCACGGCGACGGCGGCAAAGGCGACGGAAATGAAGAGGACCGGCGCGCGGTCGGAAGACGGCAGCGTCGGTGCTGTTGTGGCATTCGCCATGGACTGTCTCCTGAAAGGTGAGGGACCACGCCCAGAGAGTGTGGTCCCCTCGTGCGCAGGATATTACTGCGTGACGGGGCGTGCCGGATCGGCGGCCCATTCGGCCATGGAGCCGTCGTAGAGCTTGACGTTCTTCTTGCCGTCGACCTCGGAAAGACCGAACCACGCGATCGAAGCCCAATGGCCGGTATTGCAGAAGGCGATGCTCTGCTCATCGTCCTTCACGCCCGCCGCACCGGCGAGGGCTGCGACCCTTTCAGCGCTCACAAAGGAGCCCTTCTGGGCGTCGTAGAGCTTCCCCTGCTCGAGATTGACCGCGCCGGGAATAGTGCCGGCAACGCGGACGACGGGGCTCTTGGCCTTGCCGGCGAACTGCTCGGCGGGGCGACCGTCAATGAGCTGAACGTCACCGTTCTGCCGCGCCTTCTCAACGTCGGCGGTGGAGGCATAGAGTTCGCTTCGGAAAGTCGCCTTGAAGGCGGCCGGCTGTGGCTGAACGGCCTCGGCACTCGTCTCGCCGTTGGCCGCCTGCCAGGCGCGCCACCCACCGTCGAGAATGGTCACGGCGTCATGACCGAGAACCTTGAAGGTCCAGTAGACGCGGGTCGCCGCGCCGAATTCCGACGAATCCGTGCCGGCCGGAACGATGACGACCTGGCTCTCGTTCGAAACACCGAGGGCGGCGATCTTCGCTTCGATATCGGCAAGCGGCGGCAACTGGCCCGGCACGCCGTCTACCTTGGCACGCCAGCCATAGGTCGAATATGGCGCGCTGACGCTGCCCGGGATATGAGCGGCAACATAGGGATTCGCCTTGTCCTTCTCGGCATCGCGGACGTCGATGACCACGACACCATCCTTGCCGAGATTGGACTGAAGCCAGGCTGCATCGACGAGCGGCTTTTCCGTCAGGCGCTCGGCGTTGGCCGGTACAGCGGCAGCGTAGGTGAGAGCCGCAACAACGGCGAGGGAAGCAAATCGCATGGGTACACTCCGGATACGGATGAGGATTGCCGCAGTTGTCGCGCAAATCCCGCAAAATTGCAGGGTACAGGCTCATAAAGCTGCCGAGTTTTCCGGAATTTCCTTCCGCTCGCCGCGGCTTTGGGCGAAGACCATTTCAGGGGTCGGCGCCTGACCCACCAGGGCCTGGGCGACCGATGCGACTAACCGAGCAGGGGAAGCGCAATCTGGTTGATCGCGAGGTCGATCGCAGCACTCTCGTTATCGCCATCGGTGATAAACCAGGCCGCGGATAATCCTGTCCACGCGACGATCAATCTCAGCAGTCGCTCAGGCTCAATGCCCGTTACATCGGTTAGGATTCGCAGCCTCGCTTCCATCGAGGGACCATGCCATTGGTTGCGAGGGCGCAGAGGTGGAACATCATCTCTTCGGTCAGGATAAACCGACGCTTCCGGCAGTCGATTGGACCGAACGTAGAAGGATCCTATGTGCGGACGCTCCCGACGCTCTCCTTCCATAGGGGCAGGCAAACCTCAGCCACGAGTCCCGGGGCGCCGCTGCGCTCGCCGAGCGTGAGATTTCCCCCGTGATGCTCGGCAATGGCAACGACGATGGACAGTCCCAATCCGCTTCCGGGCGTTGTAGCGCCGTTGACCCGGAAGAAGCGATCCTTGACGCGCTCACGCAGCTCCAATGGTATGCCCGGTCCGGAGTCCTCGACGCGCAGAAGCAAGTGGTCATCACGCCGTGACAACTGAACGGTAACCTGCGCACCCTCAGGGATGTACCGCAGAGCATTGTCGACGAGATTGCGCACCATGACAGCCAGAAGATCGGCATTGCCCCGAATGATGGCGTCGAAGCCAGGCTCCACTTCGAGTGCCAGGTCGATATTGCGCGCGACCGCCTGTGGCGCCATCATCGCAACCGTGTCGCGAACGAGGTCAACCATGTCGATCGGTTGCGCTGACTCCCCTGTCGTGCTGTCGTCGATCCTGGCCAGGGCCAGGAGCTGCTCGACGATGCGTGTGCCGCGATCTACGCCGGTGAGCACTTCCGAGACTGCCGCGTGGCATTCAGCGATATCGTCGGTACTCCTCGCAACCTGTGCATGCGCCCGGATTGCGGCAAGCGGCGTGCGCAGCTCATGGGCAGCGTCGGCGGCAAAGCGCCGGTCGCGCTCCCGGGCCGATTTGATGCGGGCGAAGAGCGCATTGAGTGCTTCGACCAGTGGAAGGACCTCGGTCGGAGCGGATCGCGAAGCGAGTGGCGAAAGGTCCGTTGGCGATCGCCGTCTGACACCTGCCGTCAACCTCTCCAGTGGTCCAAGCCCCCATCGCACAAGAAGCCATATGACGACGGCGAGTACCGGGGCGGCGATCCATACCGGGTGGAGAATATGGGCTGCAATGCGCGCGGCAAAGCTTTCGCGAACGGTTTGTCGAACCGCCACCTCGACCCGGATGCCGGCGCCGTCGCCCGCACGATAGACGCGCCAGTCCTCGCCATTGTTCGTGATGTTGCTGAAACCTGCGCGCCAGTCTCCTTCCGGCGGGTGGGTTCCGCCGGGGGCTTCCGCGGTCAGGATGCGGTACGAGAGCCGCTGTTCGGGTCTGCGCTCGGCTGCCAGAACCTTCGGAATGAGGTCCGGAGGAATGTGTTCAACCAAGCCAAGCATCATCTCGGCGGATTGCTGGAGGTGCTCATCGGTTACCTGATCGATCAGGCTGCTGGTATCATGGTAGGTAAAGAAGGCAGTTGCCAGCCAGGCAGTCACCAAACTGCCGCAAAGTGACAGGACAAGGCGACGACGCAAGGAACCTGTCATGGCGCGGCCGGAATGATGTAGCCGATGCCGCGCATGGTCCGTATGACCTCCGGGAACAGCTTGCGTCGCAGATTGTGAATGTGCACCTCGACGGCATTGCTGTCGATCTGCTCGTCCCAGCCGTAAAGCTGTTCTTCCAACTGGCTACGCGTCATGACGCGGCCTGCATGCATCATCAGCCCTTGTAGGACAGCAAATTCACGATTCGACAGAAGTACGGGCGTTCCATCCAGCGTCACAGTATGGGCTGCCGGGTCGAGTGCGACGCGACCGGATCGGAGAATTGGCATCGCCTCGCCCGCCGACCGGCGCAGCAGTGCACGAAGTCTGGCGCGCAATTCCTCCAGGTCAACGGGTTTGATCATGTAATCGTCCCCGCCGGCATCGAGGCCGGAAACGCGCTCTGCAATTGTGTCGCGCGCAGTCAGCACTAGAACAGGCGTCTTGTCGCCTGCAGCCCGCCTCCGTCGCAGGAGGCTCAAGCCATCCATGCCCGGCAATCCGAGATCCAGAACGACGACATCGTAGCTCGTCGTGGCAAGAGCGGCATCGGCATCATTGCCATCGCGAACCCAGTCCACGGCAAAACCGCCCTGACCAAGGCCCGCCACCAGACCACGGCCCAACAACGTGTCATCTTCGACCAGCAAGAGCCTCATCACATCCGCCATAGGCAACACTGTTCGTCAAGACTGTGCCTGCCTGAGGGAGCCCGCCAGACAGGCACTTCTCCAGTCTGGCAGTTCCGGCAGGCTGGCACAATCCATCGATGGCCGACGGTCACTCGAGCGGCTGCCAGTTGGGATGCTCGAAGTATGTGCCATAGGCGTTCAGCGCCTGCACCATCCGGACTGCGCCGCTGCGCGGATCGGTGTCGCCTTCCAGTTCCGCCACCCCGTCGAGCACATGCCCCAGGACGATGTGAAACTGCTCATCCACTTCGGGTGCAAGCTTGCAGTTTGTCACCATGAAGTCGACCTGTGCCTGCACCTCGGAGGCAAGCGTCTTATAGTCTGCCGCTGGCAAGCTGCCGTCGTGGATGGCGGGGAGCCGCGTGGCGAGCGCGCTGCGGATACCGTTCATGCCTTTCAACATGTTCTCGTCGCCTTGCCATTTCGCCTGGCCATTCAGCGTCAGATCGATCGCTGCACTCTGGTGACCCTCATGGGAGGTGGTTGCAGCCCAGGATGGAGTGCTCCACGCACCAAGCGCGATAATCAGCCCAGGCAAGATCAGATGTCTACGGAAGTTCATTTTGGGATTCCTTTCGATGCTCGCGGAATTTCTTGCCGCCAGATCGGGATAGCGCGCTCAGCTTATGGCTCGCTTAAATGCCGGAAATTTTCCTGGCAGACCGGATCATGCACGGCCTCACGGCGCCCAGCGTCGTGCGACGGCATTGCCGTGTGGAACAGACGTAGACTTGCGGGGGCGTGTCTCCCTGCGGAACGGCCTTCGTTCGAAGCGAAATGGTGGCGGCGCTAACGGTGCCGTGCGAAGAAGCGGTCGAGTTCTCGCTGCTCGGGGATCTGGCCGGTGTGGATCTCGATGTATTGGGGAATGCGCTGCATGCGCAGGGCAAGGTCCTCCTGCGTCTGCATCGAGATGTATCCGATCTGGACCAGGTAGGTCGCGCGTGCACGCACGTCCGCATCCTGCTCGCCAAAGCCGAAGCGCATGAACATCCGGGTAAGGGCATCCATTCTCGCCTGGTCGGCCTTCCGTACTTCTGCCAGGACCTCCGGCGACTGCAAGGCCCAGCTGCGCACGGCAAACTCGAACTGGGAGTCGAACGATTCCCGGTTCAGCCAGCAGTCGAAGACGTTCAGCATGGCCTCTACGAGCGATTCCGCGTAGGCCTCCGACTGCTTCACGAGACTGCCCGTGTTCTTTTGTCTCCATCGCGCGATGAGGGCGTCCAGAAGCTCCTCGCGATCCTTGAAAAACCAGTAGAAGCTGGTCCGGGAGACGCCGAGCCGCTTGGCGAGCGGCAGGATCTTCACGGAATCGACGCCACCCTCGAGCAGGGCGTCGTAGGCCGCAGCGAGCCACCCCTCATACGAGCCTTTCCATCCACTCTCGCTTGTCGCCTGTTCCATGACAAACCGTCCTATCAAACACGGCTCGGCCTTACAACATAATGTGCAGCAGCGTCGATATTATATACGGCACTGTTTCATATCTTGACACTTATGTACATTCACTCCTAACATCGGCAGGTCCACACGACGGGAGCCTTTCGCATGTCGAACGACCCTCTGCTTCAGCCGTTTCAATTGAAACACCTGACGCTGCGCAACCGCATCATCGTTACCTCGCACGAGCCCGCCTATCCCGAAGACGGCATGCCAAAGGGTCGTTATCGCGCCTACACGGTGGAGCGGGCGAGGGGCGGCGTGGCCCTGACGATGACGGCCGGCTCCGCCGCCGTTTCCAGGGACAGCCCACCGGTCTTCAACAATCTGCTGGCCTATAAGGACGAGATCGTCCCGTGGATTCGGGAAATGAGCGATTCCGTCCACGAAGAGGGCGCGGCAATCATGATCCAGCTCACCCATCTCGGGCGGCGAACACGCTGGGACAAGGGCGACTGGCTGCCCATCCTTGCTCCGTCCCATCACCGCGAGGCGGCGCACCGTGCGTTCCCCAAGAAGATCGAGGACTGGGATATCGAGCGCATCATCAGGGACTTTGCCGATGCTGCCGAGCGCATGAAAGCGGGCGGCATGGATGGGGTCGAACTGGAAGCCTACGGCCACCTGATCGACCAGTTTGTCTCGCCGCTCACCAATGAACTCGACGAACCTTACGGCGGCTCGCTCGACAATCGCATGCGCTTCTGTTTCGACGTCCTGAAAGCAATCCGCAAACGGGTGGGCGACGATTTTATTCTCGGCGTGCGCTACACCGCCGACGAGTGTCTTCCCGGCGGGACGGGAAAGACCGAGGGACTGGAGATCTCCCGCAGGCTCAAGGAAAGCGGTCTCATCGACTACCTGAACGTCATCCGTGGGCATATCGACACCGACCCCGGCCTCACCGACGTCATCCCGATCCAGGGCATGGCGAGCGCGCCGCATCTCGATTTCGCCGGCGAAGTCCGGGCAGTGACGAACTTTCCAACCTTCCATGCCGCGAAAATCCAGGACGTCGCGACGGCCCGTCATGCGATCGCCGCCGGCAAGGTCGACATGATCGGCATGACCCGTGCACACATGGCCGATCCGCATATCGTTCGCAAGATCATCGACAAACGCGAGGACGACATCCGCCCCTGCGTCGGCGCGAACTACTGTCTCGACCGCATCTACCAGGGTGGTCTTGCCTTCTGCATACACAACCCGGCGACAGGCCGCGAAGAGACGATGCCACACAAGATCGCCAAGGCGCCGCAGCGCAAGAAGGTGGTGATTGTCGGGGCCGGCCCCGCCGGTCTGGAGGCAGCACGCGTCGCAGCCGAACGCGGCCATGAGGTCGTCGTCTTCGAAGCCGCGAACGACCCCGGCGGCCAGGTCCGCCTGACGGCACAGAGCGAACGCCGCCGCGAGATGATCGGCATCATAGACTGGCGCATGAGCCAGTGCGAAAAGTGCGGCGTCGTCTTCCATTTCAACACCTGGGCGGATGCGAAGACCGTTCTGGGGGAAACCCCCGATGTCGTAATTGTCGCGACCGGTGGGATGGCGCACACGGAGGTTCTCTCGAAAGGCAACGAGCTTGTCGTCTCCTCCTGGGACATTATTTCCGGAGATGTGAAGCCGGGCGCCAACGTGCTCGTCTATGACGATGCCGGCGATCATGCCGGCCTGCAGGCGGCAGAGATCATTGCCAAGGCGGGCGGCAAGGTCGAGATCATGACCCCGGATCGTTCCTTCGCCCCGGAAGTCATGGCGATGAACCTCGTGCCATACATGCGTTCGCTGCAAAAGCTCGATGCGACCTTCACCGTTACCTATCGCCTCGAGGCAGCTGAGCGGAACGGCAACCAGATCGTCGCTCATCTCGGCAGCGACTATGGCGATATTTCCAGGCAACGCGTGGTCGACCAGATCGTCATCAATCATGGCACCATCCCGCTGGATGACCTCTATTTCGACCTGAAGCCCGGTTCGAAGAACCTCGGTGAAATTTCCCATGACGCGCTGCTGTCGGGAGCGCCCCAGACCATCGAGCGGAATCCGCAAGGCAGATATCAGCTCTTCCGGATCGGCGATGCGGTTGCGGCTCGCAACACACACGCCGCGATCTACGATGGGCTGCGCCTCGCTAAGGACCTCTGAGGTAGATCCGCGAGCGATGGGCGATGAAGAGGGGTTGAACGTGCAAGCGCCATCCGATCGTGGCACCGTCCTGTTGACGATCGCCATCCCGTGGCGCATGGATTTGAAGATAGGCGAGCAATGAACGGAAAAACCGGATTTGATGGACGGAACGAACCATTGATGACCGTTCCTCCGCAGACATCGCCAGCAAGAGAAGATGTGATGGGACAGGCCGGTCAGCTACGCGCGTCCGACGGGGCATCGCCGGTGCCCCGCCTGAGAATTGGCTTTGTTCTCTCAAGGTCGTTCACGCTTTCGGCCTTCGCGCTGTTTGTCGACACCCTTCGACTGGCGAGCGATCAGCTCGACCGGTCGGGCAGGGTTCTGGCAGACTGGCAGGTTCTTGGCAGCACCCGGCACCTGATCAGCTCGAGTTGCGGTATTCAGGTCGCTCCTACCTCCGACTTCGTCGACCCGCGTCAATTCGACTATATCGCTGTGGTGGGCGGGCTTCTCAGCGTCAAGCAACCGGTCGACAACGAGACCGTGCAATTCCTCAAGGACGCAGCGTCGAAGCGGGTGCCGTTGATCGGCCTTTGCACGGGAACCTTCATCCTGGCCGACGCAGGCCTGATGAAGGGACATCCGACCTGCGTGAGCTGGCTCCACTACCAGGAGTTCCGCGAACGTTTTCCCGATCTCGAGGTTCGAGCGGACCGGTTGTTCAACCTGGACCGCAGGCGCGGCTCGTGTGCTGGAGGAAGCAGTGCCGCCGATCTTGCCGCCGCACTCGTCAGGCGGCACATCAGCCGGGATGCGGAGCGCAATGCGCTCGAGGTCCTGCAGATCGAAAAGGCCCGCACCCAGTTCGACATCCAGACGCGGCAGCCGCTCCGCGAGTATGTCAGCGATCCCCGTGTCGCGGCTGTCCTGATCATCATGGAGCAACATATCGAGGCGGGGATTTCGATCGAAAAGCTCGCGGCACAGGTCGGTCTCTCCAGGCGCCAACTCGAGCGTGTGTTCCAGGAGAAGGCAAAGATGTCGCCCGCCACGGCATTCCGTCGTCTTCGCATGGAGCGCGCGCGGCAGATCTTGCTTGCAAGCGAGAAGCCGATCATCGAAGTGGCTTTGGACGTCGGCTTTGCGAGCACCTCGCATTTCACCAGGGAATTCCGACGAACCTATGATCGGACGCCCGCTGAAGTGCGGGATACAGCGGCCCGGGAGCGTAAAGAGATGCACGAGACGGCGTCTCGCCGGTGAAACTCGGTTGGGTGCGGAGAACGCCTCGGCATCCACGATCCGCCAAGGCCGAGACACGGATCGAAAGAAAAGAGGAGAATCGCGAGTCCGATCAGGAGGAACGGGACATGTTGATGGTGCCACCCACGAGCGCCGCGAGGCCGATCACCTAACCGACATTCGCCCTGTAAAGTCATAGATCAAGCGCTTCGGCGCCGCGTCCGCTCTCAGTGTCATGGATGTTGCATAAGCGATCGGCCGATAGCGTCAGATTTGAGTTTTCAGGGCACCAGCGCCTCGATTCGGGTGCCGGCCAGCACTTCAAAGCCCGTCCGTCGACCCGCTTCGCGGGTGATGCCTGTTCATCTCGTTCGCTGATCAGCCGATCTCAGCATCCGCGTTACGGGGATGGAGCCGCCGACTAGACGGCCCTGACGTTTTCTGCCTTTGACTTTCCGGTCTTGCGGTCCTGACCTAGCTCGTAGCTAACTTTCTGCCCGTCTCGAAGAGGAACGGAGCCCTCCACCGCCGACACATGGACGAACACATCTGCGCCGCCATTGTCCGGTGTGATGAAGCCATAGCCCTTGTCCTGGCTGAAAAATTTGACGATACCTGTTGCCATTGTCTTCCTCTTCAACTGAGCGGCTCACACGCCGCGAGCCGAAGCTATTTCCGAACGCGCGCGTGCGCAAGCTCTTGTCGGCACCCGCGACGATTACGAGGGGCGCCGGCGCTGGATCAATGGGGACTCGAGCATTCGAGGTCTGCGGCACGGCGGCGATAGCGCGACAGCGGGTGAGGGACAGGCGAGGCGGCCGCACTGCCATACCTTGCAATCGCGCAACGGCTGAGCAGACGCACCGCGTTGACCGTCCCGCGGTACTTCACCGAAATTTGGAGTGCGGATCGCGACTGGACTTTCTCGCTCTCGCTCTCGCTCTCGCTCTCGCTCGGCCAACGCATGCGACCCACCGGCGGAGTGAGGCCTCAAACACGCAGGGCCCAGACTCAACGCTTGCGCATCCCGTCGACAAAAATGTCAACCATCCGCAATGCCGTCGGCTGCCAATCGCCAGGTCCCTGCGAGTAGAAAATGCCGATCAGCGTCCGAAACAAGTCCTCAGGCAGCACGTCGTCGCGGACCTTGCCGGCACTCACGGCGCGCCCGAGCAAGAGGCGGATCGCTCCGACCATCCGCTCCGACGAATAGGCTTTGAGTTCGGATGACCCGGCCGCCGCAAGCTGCAGTGCCTGAATCATTCCTTTCTTCGTCGCCGCGAGCCGTACATTCGCCTGCAGCCAGCGCTTGAGGGCATCAACCGGATCCGTTTCCGCGGCAAGCTGCTCGGCCAGATCGGCAAGCAGGTCCACTTCATGTCGGTAGACCGCCTCGAACAAGCTGTCCCGCGTTGGAAAATGCCGATAGAGCGTACCTATCCCAACCCCGGCCCGGCGTGCCACGGCCTCCAGGCTGGCGTGCTGCCCCCCCGCACTGAAGATCTCCGTTGCGGCCTCGAGCAGACGCTCCCGGTTGCGGATTGAGTCTGCCCGCAGTCGCCTTGTCTTTCCGTCTCGTGGTTCCATATTCGTAGACAGGATTTTTCCTCTTGATAAACGGAGGATGCCTCCGTATAAATCGATCAGCCGGACAATCATAGAGCGATCCGGCCGTGGCGCCTCATCTGCGCCCGTTTTGCATTCCCGCCGATCCGGCGGTCCTAATCCATATATCCCACGATCACTGAATGGAGTATCCCATGACACTCTCCATCAGCCTTACCATCAATGGCCAGCCGCGCAGTATCGCTGTCGATGACCCGCGTGTGACGCTGCTCGATCTCCTTCGCGAGAGGCTTCATCTGACGGGGACAAAAAAAGGCTGTGACCGCGGCCAGTGCGGTGCCTGCACCGTCCTTGTCGATGGACGGCGCGTCAATGCCTGCCTTTTGCTCGCCGTCAGTCTCGACGGTGCCGAGATCACCACCATCGAAGGCCTTGCCGAGGGCGAGGCCTTGCATCCGCTCCAGCAAGCCTTCATCGAGTGTGATGCCTTTCAATGCGGCTTTTGCACGCCCGGGCAGATCATGAGTGCCATCGGGCTGATCTCGGAAGGCCATGCCGGCGACGACCCCGAACGCGTCCGCGAACTGATGAGCGGCAACCTCTGTCGATGCAGCGCCTACCAGGGCATTACGGAAGCGATCCTTCAGGCGCAGCGGACCCTCGCAGAAGAGAAGGGGAGGGATGCAGCATGAACAGGTTCGACTATATTCGTCCCGCGAGCATTGCTGACGCGGTGGCAGCCGTTGCGGAGCCCGGTGCCACCTATCTCGCAGCCGGTACCAATCTTCTCGACCTGATGAAGGTCGGTGTCTCTCGACCCCGTCGCCTGGTCGACATTTCCCGGCTTCCCGGCCTCGACTCCATTGAGTGGCAGCCCGACGGCAGCGTTCGAGTGGGCGCCATGGTCCGCAATTCCGATCTTGCCTATGATGCCCGTTTCGCAGAAACGTTCCCGGCAGTCTCGGAAGCCCTCCTGTCCGGAGCCTCGGCGCAGATCCGCAATGTGGCAACGGTCAGCGGCAACTTGATGCAACGCACGCGCTGCGCCTACTTCCAGGATGCCGCCAGCCGCTGCAACCGGCGTGATCCGGGATCCGGATGCGATGCGCTTGAGGGCGAAAACCGTCTCCACGCGATCCTCGGCTGGTCCGAACATTGCATTGCAACGCATCCCTCGGATTTCTGCGTTCCGTTGGTGGCATTCGATACGGTCGTCGAGGTCGAAGGCCCGGAGGGAAAGCGGACGATCCCGTTGGAGACCTTCCACTGTCTGCCGGGAGAGACGCCTGAGAAGGAGACGGCCCTCGCGCCCGGTGAACTCATTACCGCAATCCATCTCCCTGCAGAGGCGGCCCGGTTCAAAGCCAACGCCCGTTACCTGAAGCTTCGGGAGCGCACCTCGTTCGCGTTCGCCGTTGTCTCTGCCGCCGCGGCACTCGATCTTCAAGACGGCGTAATTCGGCAGGCACGACTCTCGCTGGGCGGGGTGGCCGCCAAGCCGTGGCGCGCTCGTGAGGCGGAGAAGGTTCTTGTTGGCAGTTCGCCCGGTGTCGAAGCCTTTAGCCGCGCCGCTGAGGCAGCGCTCGAGAGTGCAAGCCCCTCCGGTGACAATGCCTTCAAGATCGAACTGGCGCGACGGATCACAGTGCGGGCGCTTGCCCTCGCGGCAGAGGGAACGCCGGGAGTCATGGCTGCCTTGCCGGGTTCGCCTTTTTCAACAATTCCGGGAGTGAGCCATGTCGCTTGATGTTCCATCTGCTCAGATGACCCGCTACGGCTCCAACGCCGGCCAGCCGCTTACCCGCCGGGACGGGCTGCTCAAGGTGACCGGCCGCGCAACCTATGCCGCCGACAACCATCCCGAGGGCCTGCTCTACGCGGTCACGGCTGTCAGCACGATCGCACGCGGCCGCGTGACATCGCTCGATGTCGCTGCAGCCAGGGCTCATCCTGGCGTTGTCGAGGTCCTCACACCGGAAAACCGGCCGCCTCTTGCACATGATCCCGATGACAAGATGCCGCCTTTCGGCTTCCGGATCGAGGTCCTGCAGGACAACACAGTACGTTATGCCAACCAGCCGATCGCTCTTGTGGTGGCGGAAACGCTCGAGGCCGCAACCGAGGGCGCCGCGCTGCTCAAGCCGCAGTATGAGGTCGCGGTGCCTCGCGTCAGCCCCGGCAACGGGGCCCGTTTCGATCCGCCTGCCGTCGGCGTCGGCGGTCTTCCGAAGGTCGAGCATGGTGATGTCGAGGCCGGGCTCGCGGCCGCCGCCAGGGTGATCGAGGGCGAATACGAGACCCCGGCCCAGTACCATAACGCCATGGAACCCCATGCGGTGGTGGCCGAATGGCATGGCGACAAGCTGACGCTCGACATGCCGAACCAGGCGCTCGCAATGAGTTGCGCGTCCTACGCGGCCTATTTCGGCATTCCGGCGGAAAACGTCGTCATCCGCTCTCCCTTCCTCGGCGGCGGCTTCGGATCGAAGGCGATCCTCAATGGGCCGCAGATGCTGGCGATGATCGCCGCCCGCATGCTGAAGCGGCCGGTCAAGCTCGCGCTGAGCCGCGCGCAGATGTATGGCCCCGTCGGACACCGCGGCAATACCTGGCAGACACTGCGGATCGGGGTGGATGAGCGCGGGCACCTCACCGCACTTAATCACCGGTCCATCTCCGCGACGTCTTCCTTCGACGACTTCCTCGAACCCGCGGCCAATGCATCCACCCACCTCTATGCAAGTCCCGCGCTGCGCGCCGAGCACGAGGGATTGAGACTGGACGTCGGCACTCCGGGCCCGATGCGGGCGCCGGGGGAAGCATCGGGATCTGCCGCGCTGGAGGTGGCGATGGACGAGGCCGCCGAAGCCGCGGGCATCGATCCTCTGGAGTTCCGTTTGAAGAATTATGCCGAGACGGAGCCGGGCACAGGACGGCCCTATTCCTCCAAGGCGTTGCGGGAATGCTATGCCGAAGGCGCCAAGCGCTTCGGCTGGGCATCTCGCCCGCTCGCCCCGCGCCAGATGCGCGACGAAAACGGCTTTCTGGTCGGCTGGGGCATGGGGACCGCGCTGTTTCCCTGCCCACACTTCCCTGCCGAAGCCCGAGCCACGCTTCGCGCCGACGGGACGGCTCTAGTGGAAACGGCCGGAGCGGACATGGGGCAGGGGGCGTGGACGGCGCTTGCGCAGATCGCTGCAGAAGCCCTTGGCCTCGACCCTGACCGGGTCACATTTCATTCGGGGGTGTCGACGCTGCCGAACGGCGGAGTGGCGGGAGGTTCGGCCCACACGGCAAGTGCGGGCCTTGCGCTTCACAACGCCGGAAGGGATGCAATCGAAACGCTTGCGGCATTTGCGACCGCCGACCCGGCGTCTCCGCTCTTCGGCGCCGGCAATATCGGTGTTGTCGCCCGGAACGGGAGGCTTCACCGTCGCGATGACGAGAGGCGCAGTGAAAGCTATGTGGAGATCCTCAAACGCGCCGGACGATTGGAAGTCGTTGGAACGGGCCAGTCCGCCCGTGATCCAGAACATGCCCAGTCCTATGCAATGTACTCGCACGGCGCAGTCTTTGCCGAGGTGAAGGTGGACCCCGATCTCGGGCAGGTCCGCGTGGCGCGCCTTGTCGGCGCGTTCGCCGCGGGCCGGGTCATCAATCCGCGGCTGGTCGAAAGTCAGTACTTCGGCGGCATGATCTGGGGAGCCTCCTTTGCCCTGCACGAGGAGGCGATCGTCGACCATCGTACCGGTAGGGTCATGAACGCCGATCTGGCCGAGTACCGTGTTCCGGTCAATGCCGACATTCCTTCGCTGGAGGCCATCCTCATCCCCGAGGAGGACCCTTACGTGAACCCTCTCGGAGTAAAGGGCGTCGGAGAAATCGGCATCACCGGCACGGTCGGGGCCGTCGCCAATGCCGTATGGCATGCGACCGGATTCAGGGTACGCAAGTTCCCGATCCGCATCGAAAACCTCATCGCCTGAGGAGGAGGCCAAGAGCGGATTGTGCGGATGAGATCCTCCGACCGGCCATGGCTGGCTGTGTCCGTGGCCGCGGAAGCTGACCTTTCGCGCAAACTGTCAACGATGGCTGACCAGGCGCCGCGTTCCCGGACGTCGATTGCCGGCAGCATCTGAAATCTCAGGTGCAGGCGCAACGCACCGGGTCCGGCGGCTGGCTCGCCCAGCCGCTGCACCACGGTGGGGCCCGTCAGGCTGAACGCGATAGCGACAGCCTGGAGACGAGGTGGCCGTTCCCGACATCATCGAAGGCGTTGTTCTCGGGGATATAATCCAGCGGCCGGATCGGACTTTTGAGCTCTCGAACATTTTCGTTGTAAAGCCGCCGCTCGCGCCGCGGATCGGGAACCGGCACGGCACTCATAAGCTGCCGGGTATAGTCATGCTGCGGATTCTCGAAAACTTGACGACGACTTCCGATCTCGACGAACCGGCCCATATACATGACCGCGACGCGGTGGCTGATCTGTTCCACCACGGCCATGTCGTGCGAAATGAAGAGGTATGCGATGCCCGTCTCGTTCTGGATGTCCTGGAGCAGGTCGAGGACCTGCGCCTGAATAGAGACGTCGAGCGCCGAGACGCTTTCGTCCGCGATGATTACCTTGGGTGACAGCGAGAGCGCCCGGGCAATCGAGATGCGCTGGCGCTGGCCGCCCGAAAATTCGTGTGGGTATCGATTGATCTGGCCCGGGGATAGGCCAACGCGCTTGAACAGGTACTCCACCCTGTCCTTCAGTTCCGAGCCGGACGAAACGCCGTGAATGATTAGTGGCTCGGCCACCAGGTCACCGACCCTGAATCGAGGGTCGAGCGACGCGTATGGATCCTGGAACACCATCTGTATGTCGCGCAGCACGGGCGCCATCCGGCGTCGGGAAAGCCCGCTCGTCTCTTGGCCCGCGATCCTGACGGAGCCGCTCCACGGAACGAGGTTCATGAGCGCCTTGCCGGTCGTCGACTTGCCACAGCCACTTTCGCCGACCAGGGCCAGGGTCTCGCCCCTGTGGATTGAGAAGGTCAGCCCTTCGACTGCATGCACGCGGTTGACCGGCCTCTGGAGAATGCCGCCCTTGATGTCGAAGCGGACGGTGAGGTCCGTCACGTCGACGATCGGGGCGCGTGCCGGTACCGGGCTTTCGGCAAGGGCTTCAGCTGCAAGAGGCTTTGCACGCTTGGGCGTGTCAGTTCCCTCCATCTCCCCAAGCTTGGGCACGGCCGCAAGCAGGCTATGGGTATAAGGGTGCTGGGGATTCTCGAAGATGTCGCGCACGGTACCGTATTCGACCGCCTTTCCGTGACGCATGACCAGCACGTGATCCGCCATTTCCGCGACCACGCCCATGTCGTGCGTGATCATGATGACCGCCGTGCCCCGTTCCTTCTGAAGGTGGCGGATCAGGCTGAGGATCTGTGCCTGCACTGTCACGTCGAGGGCGGTGGTCGGTTCGTCTGCGATGAGGATGTCGGGCCCCTGCGAGAGCGCAATTGCGATCATTACGCGCTGGCGCATTCCGCCGGACAGCTCGTGCGGATACTGGCCAAGACGCCGCGATGCGTCGGTGATCTGCACCTGTTCCAGCAGCTTGCGCGCTTCCGCGAGCGCCTGCCGCTGACCGATCGCCCTGTGTGCCATGATGGCCTCGGTGAGCTGGCGGCCGATCGTCAGAACGGGATTGAGGGACGTCATCGGCTCCTGAAAGATCATGCCGATTTCGCGACCGCGGATGGCACGCAGCCGTTCTTCGTCAAGGGTCATCAGATCCCGGCCCTTGAACATCACCTGTCCGGCCGACACACGCGCCATCGGTTTCGGCAAGAGCTGCATCAGCGACAGAGCGGTCATCGACTTTCCCGAGCCGCTTTCTCCGGCGATGCACAGCGTTTCACCGCGTAAGAGATCGACGCTCAATCCGTCGACAACGGTCTTGGCGCCGCTCGGCGTCGCGACCTGGGTCGTCAGGCCTCTGATCGAGAGAAGCAGGTCGGAGGAAGTCTTGGCTTCAGAGGTCATGGCACACGCGAAAGTTCACGGGGAAATGGCTGGCGGCCGCGGACGATCCGCGGCCGCCGTCGGTCTTACTCAAAGACGCTGCGCGGGAAGTAAAACGAGACCACCCAGTTCGGCATATCGACAATCTCGCTGATGCGTAGATCGCCGCAGACCGAGCAGAGCATGTAGGCCTCTTCCGCCGGTATGTTCTGGGTCTGGACCAGAAGATCGACCATGTTGGCGACTGCGGCCCTTGCACCTTCCATCAGGTCCGGACCGATCCCTGTCGTCACCTCGTAGCCCTTTGTGTCGAGGTGACGGGTGACCGGGCCCGGCGTTGTAAACCGCGGCATGGCAAGCCTGGTGTCTTTGACCAGATCGAGCGTCACGGTCACATTCATCTGGCTTTCGATCGCCGTACCACAAACCTCACCGTCGCCCTGTGCCGCGTGGGTGTCTCCGATCGAGAACAGACCGCCCGAGACCTCGACCGGCAAGTACAGTGTCGTGCCGGCCGTGATGTCTCGAATGTCAAGATTCCCGCCGACCCGACGGGGCGGCACGATGCTGTGCGGCCCAGGCTCTGCGGGGGCAAGGCCTATCGTGCCGGCGAACGGCTTGAGCGGGACGCGGCCGTTCTTGCCGTAAAGCGCCGGTTCCATCGTCTTCTCGTAGGTCCAGAGAAGAAGAGCCGGATTCTTGAACTGGTCCGCGAGCAGGCCAAAGCCAGGGATATTGGCGGTCCAGCCAAAGCCTGAAGGTTCGAACTCGTGGATGGTGACCTTCAGCACGTCGCCGGGCTCGGCCCCATCCACGTGGATGGGGCCGGTGACCGGATTGACCTTCGAAAAGTCCATCGACGATACGTCCGCGACGGTGCTTTCGCGCGTGTAGTGGCCGGCGCTGCTGTCAAGGCACTCGAAACGGATGGTCGAACCGGGCGCTACCTTTTCGACCGGAGCGATTGCATTGTCCCACCCGAAGTGATGATGGCGGCCGTGGATCGTGTAGTTGCAGTTATTGCACATCTTTTGCGTACACCTGGTCATAGTTGACGGGAATGTGGACCGGATCGACGAAGATTGCGTCCGGACCGCCGAGGCGTTCGGAGCGGATCGTGAACCGCTGCTCGTTGAAGACAGGCACCCAGGGAGCATCCTTCATGATGTCGAGGTAGATCGAGCGCCAGGCTTCCTCACGCTCTCCTGCCTTGGCTGGATTGGTGATCGAGTCCGCCGCCGTGGCGCGCGCATCCAGATCCTTGTTGCAATAATAGGACCAGTTCCAGCCGCCCTTTACGGCGCCGGCGCAGCCGAGAATCGGTCCGTAAAAGTTGGAAGGATCCGGGAAATCGGCAATCCAGGCCATGCCGCCAGACCAGACCATGGGTGCCTGGTCCGGTTCGCCGCCGGCCGCGATGACGTTCGCCTGTGCGAGCGACTTGATTTCGGCCTTGATACCGACCGCAGCGAGATCCTGCTGGATGGCCTGCGCGATACGCGGATTGGGATCGGTGTTGTAAACGTAGAGCTCGGTGTCGAAACCATCCGGATAACCCGCATCCGCCAAAAGGGCCTTGGCGCCGTCGACGTCGAACTTGTAGCCCGCGAAGTCCTTTGCGTAACCGGGCATCGAAGGTGGCAGCGGCTGCGTTGCCGGCACTGCCCGACCGTTGATGATGCGGATGATCCGGTCCTTGTTGATCGCCATATTGACGGCCTGTCGCACTTTCACGTCATCGAAAGGCTTCATGGTCGTTTTCATGGTCAGATAGCCGGTGTGCAACTGGCCGCCCTCGACGATCAGCTTCGCATAGTTCGGGTCGTTCTTGACCTCGAGAAACTTCGCCGGAGGAATGCCGTCACCTGCAATGTCCACTTCGCCGTTCTGCAGGCGCAGCAGCGCCACGACAGGCTCCTGGCCGACCTCGAAGGTGATCTGGTCGAGCTTCGGCAGACCCGGTTCCCAGTAGTCTTTGTTGCGCTCGAAAACGAGCTTTTGTCCCAATGTCCATTCTGCAAGCTTGAAGGCACCGGATCCGACCGGGTGCTTACCGAAGTCGGCGCCCCATTTTTCTACCTCTTCCTTCGGGACGATCGAGGAGAAGTTTAGCGCCATGACATGGAGGAAGGTAGCGTCAGGCCGGGACAGTTCGAACTTGATCGTGTAGGGATCGACGACGGTCACGCCTTCCAGCGTCTTGGCCGAGCCGTCGGCCATCTTGTCGAAGCCCTTGATGGAACCGAAGAAGCCGGCGCCGGGGCTCTGGGTTTCCGGGTTGGTCACGCGATCGAGCGAATACTTGACGTCGTCCGCGGTCATTTCCCGGCCATTGTGGAACTTGACGCCCTTGCGTAGCGTGAACGTGAAGATCTGGCCATCCTCGGAAATGGTGTAGGTTTCAGCCAGAGCGTTCTTCAACGTCGCGGTTCCTGGCTCATAGCTCATCAAACCATCGAAAAGGCTCTTGATCATCGACCAGTTCTGCCAGTCGTAGCCGATCGCCGGATCAAGTGTTGCGACATCGTCCTTGTATGTGACGACCATCGAGCCGCCCTGCTTGATCTCCTCGGCATTGGCTGCCTGGAGAGCGGGTGCGGCAATCGCGAGGGCCGCGACGCCGGCGAGAAGTAGCTTGCGCATGAGAAAATTCTCCTCTGGTTGGTTTCTTGGTTTGTGCCGCCCGACGGCCGGGCTCAGCGGATCTTGATGCGTGGATCGATCAAAGGTGCGACGAGGTCGGCGATCAGATTGCCCACGACGATTGCGCAGGCCGAGACCAGGGTCACACCCATGATGATCGGAATGTCCACTCGCTGGATCGCCTGCCATGCCAGCTGGCCAATGCCCGGCCAGCCGAACACACTTTCCACCACGACGATGCCGGACATGAACATTCCGATGTCGATGCCGATCATGGCGATGACGGGGAGGATGGCGTTGGGCAGAGCGTGGCGAAACAGAATGACGCGGCCCCTCAGTCCTTTGGAGCGGGCGGTGCGAATAAAGTCTTGCCGAAGCACGTCGATCATCGACGAGCGCATCATGCGCGCGTACCATCCGGCGCCGAGGATGCCGAGCGTCAGCGAAGGCAGCACGAGATGCGAGAAAGTGCCGTAGCCGCCGATCGGGAACCATCCGAGGAGGACCGAGAACAGATAGAGCATCATGATGGCGACCACGAATTGCGGCGCCGACACGCCCACGAACGAAAATAGCATCAGCGCATTGTCGAATGCCGACCCACGCTTCAAGGCGGCAATGAGCCCAAGCCCGATGCCGATTACGAGCTCGCAGACGATCGCGCTTGCCATGAGCAGGAGGCTCGCTGGAAGTCGGGCAGCAATGAGTTCGGCAACCTCGGTCTTCTGCAGATAGGAGCGACCGAAATCGCCCTGCAGCAGCCCGACGGCATAACGCAGATATTGCTGATAGAACGGGAGATTGAGCCCCAACTGCTCCCGGATATTGGCGACGGTCTCGGCTGTTGCACTGCGGCCGGCAATCTGGCGCGCCGGATCAGCCGGCAGGAGATAGAGGAGTGCAAAGGTAACGAGACTGATGCCGAGAAGGATCAGCACTGACTGCAGAAGGCGACGAGCAATATAGGCGACCATCAGTGATGCCCCTGCTGCGTTGGATCGAGAATGTCACGCATGGCGTCTCCGACGAGATTGAAGGCGAGGGCCAAGAGAATAATGGCCAAACCGGGAATGAAGACGAGCCACGGTGCGCTGGTGAAGTAGGTCTGGTTCTCGAAGATGATGTTGCCCCACGTTGCAGTCGGCGGCTGCACCCCGATGCCGAGAAAACTGAGCGTTGCCTCCAGCAGGACAGTCGTGGCGATCCCGAGCGTGGCGTAGACGACGATCGTCGGGGCGAGGTGCGGCAGAATATGTCGGGTCAAGATCCGCAAGGTGCCGGCGCCCAGAGCTCGTTCGGCCTCGATGAAATCCCGAGAGGCGAGTGAACGGACTTCGGTATAGACGACGCGTGACATCTGCACCCAGTTCACCATCGCAATCACCATGGCGACGATCAGCAGGCTCGGCCGGAAGATCGCGGCGAGCACAATGGCGAGCAGCAAAGCGGGAAATGCCATCATGAGGTCGGTGAAGCGCATCAATGCCCCACTGACCCAGTTCCGGAAATAGCCTGCGGTGATCCCCACGGCCGACCCGATCAGGACGGCGACCCCATTGGCAATCACGCCGATGATCAGCGAGGTCTGTGCGCCGAAGATCAGCCTGCTGAGAAGGTCCCGCCCTACGAGATCGGTACCGAGCAGGAACTTCGCGTTCGGTGCGAGGGGCGCGCCTTCGAGCGTCAATCCGTCAAAGAACTGCTCATCCGGGTTATAGGGCGCAATCCACGGCGCGAAGATGGCTGCAGACACGATGACAGCGATGATCATCAGTCCACATGCGGCGAGCTTACGCTTCAATAGTCGGCGCAGGACGCCCCGCTCGGCGGGCGCGGCGGGCGGGGTCGTGGAAAGATCATTGGCCACGGCGGTACTCGTTGTTTTCTGAAACATTGGCAAGGATGCGAAGGGCGGCATCGTCGATCGTGAGACGCTGCTCCATCGCCTGACGGCGCAACATCTGGTAGGCAGATTCCGCTGAAACCGCGTGGCGAACCATCAAGACGGCTGTCGCTTCAGCCAAGGCCTCGCGTCTGGCCACACGTTCTTCGAGACTTGCAACTCTCTCCTCCAATTCCTTGCGGCGGCGAAAGGCATGGGTTGCGATCACGAGTGCTGCATAGACACCTGAACTGCCGATCGGCTTCAGCAACTGGGCGTCGGCGCCGTGGCTGACGGCCCAGGTGACGCGGCCGGGAGCTTCCGAACCGATCAGGGCAATGGTCGGGATGGGAGCTTCGCCGGCCGCCCAGACGAATTGTTCATCGTAGCCCATGTCGGCGTCGAAGAGCAGGATGTCGAACTCACCGAAGGTCTGCGGTGGCCGGAGTTCGGGCCAGCAGGTCACGGCAGTCATCCCGATGCGGGCAAACTGCCGCTCCAATGCTTCCGTATTGGCGTGTTCGCGATGGAGAATGAGGGCGCGAAAGCCTTCGAATGAAGGTGTCGTATAGCTACTGATCACTTGACGATCCTCAAACGAGACTGCGGGACGGGGGAAGCGCTGCTGATCTGCAGATTGGCGCGGGTCAGGAACGGATCGGGCGCAATGGTCGACGTGCCTTCATGCACGAGCCTGTAGCGTCCCTCCGCTGTCGCTTGGGCGATGTGAGCCCTTGCGTGAATGTGATTGTTGCCTCGATCGATTCGAAGAGTACCAAGCGGCGTCTCCACCGCCCCCACTTTCACCGCCTCGAGCACGTCCATGGCCGGGCCACCGGCGCTGACGGCCAAGCCATGCGCGATCAAAAGCACGGCGCTGTAGGCCTGGGCAAAGAGGGCCGAAACGCCGTCCTTGCGGCTCTCTTCGTCGAGACCGGCAAGAAAGGATCGGTTTCCCGCTCCCGGCATCGCCTCGAAATAGGTTGCGCAGGTCAGATGGCCGTCCGCGGCCGGCGCAATCCTCGCGATTTCGTTCTCGCAGAGATTGCAGCTGAGTGCCGGCTTGTTTGCAAAGCTCGGATCTTCCGCGATCAATCGATGATAGGCTTCCAGGAAGGCATAGGAGGATGGACCGATGAGAGAATTCAGGATGAAATCTGGGCGCTTGCGACGGATCTCTTCGATGATGCGATCGATGTCGGTGTCACCGATCGGAACATGTCTCTCCCCGAGCACGGTTCCGCCCGAACGCGTCACCACGTCACGCGCAAGGCGGCAAGTCTCCCATCCCCAGACGTAGTTGGAACCCAGAAGGAAGGCCTTGCGGCCGTAGCTGGGCAGCACGTGCTCAAGCAGTAACAGGATGTGCTGGTTGGCGCAGGCTCCGACATAAACGACGTTCTCGTTTGCTTCAAAGCCCTCATAGACGCAGGGGTACCAAAGGAGCGTCTGCGTCTTCTCCATCACTGGAATGACCTCCTTGCGGCTCCAGGACGTCGTGCACCCGACGATATGCTGGAGCGATCTACCGCTGATGAGATCGTAGGCCAGAATAGCATAACGGTCCGCATTCCCTTGTGGATCGGCGACAGCCGGGGCAAGAGCGAACGGGAGGTCACGACGATTGACCTCCTCTATGCCGGCCATCGCTCCGCGGAATCCCTGTTCGCCAAGCTCGGCATAAGGGCCGGAGCGCGAAAACAGGACGCCGATCTCGATAACATTCTTTGACAATTTCGATCGCTCCAAAAGCGAAAAAACCCCACAGGGGATGTTCTCCCCGGTGAGGCTCAAGTGCCCGCTTCCCTAGATTTACACTGAATAAACGGCTTGGGCTTGCGCCTGTCAAGCCGTTTTTGCGCAAACTTTGGAGTTGCCTATTATTTATGCGCCAGGCTTCCGTGCAAGGCAGCTAGACCAGCTTTCAAAGAGCAATCGGACGGGCAAGGGCGTCATGTCGTGATGGTCGCGGTGTAGTCCGGCGGCCCAGCAATCCAAGTAGGGTGCGAAGGGAGACTAACCTGGATCCTTCGTACGGAACCAATTCTGGCTACGGATTTCCCGTTGCGTTGCCTTCGTGGGAAAGGAATGGAAGACGCTGAAGGCATCGCAGTCGTGATGGCGACATGAATTGACCAAATCACCTCGTGTTGACATTCCGCATATCTCGATCCTATCGTGACGAAACGTCAGGTCGGTGACGGGCGGCAAGGCTGCCGCCATACTTCTGAGCGCAATGTCGCCTCCTATGCCTCGCATCCTTCCGAGGCTGGGAGGTTTTTTGTTTTCTCACGAGAGAATGAAAACAAGCGCGACAGCAGAATCCGGGCGGACGGTACTTCGGCAAGCTGTGACGATGAGGCGACAAGACCTTAACAGCGCCAGCCGACAAAAAAGGGGATCAAGAACAGGGATGAACACAGAAAATGGGAGCTACCAACCGAAACCAGCGAAGTTCCGCGCCGTGGCGCGTCGGTGTCCTCTTCTCGAAGACCGGATTCATGTCGGTTATCGAGGAAACACAGCTGCGCGGCACCCTGATAGCCATCGATGAAATCAATGATCGCGGCGGCGTCAATGGGCGCCCGATCGAGCCCGTGGTCTACGATCCAGGCTCGGAAGTTCGCTCGTATGGACAATATGCCAAACGCCTGATGGTCGAGGACGGTGTCAGCACGATCTTCGGCTGTTACACCTCGTCGAGCCGCAAGGCGGTTCTGCCGGTCGTCGAGCGGCTCGATGGTCTCTTGTGGTATCCGACACTCTACGAGGGCTTCGAGTTTTCGCCGAACGTCATCTACACCGGCGCGACGCCGAACCAGAATTCAGTGCAGCTTTGCAGGGCGCTGATGAGTCAGTTCGGGAACCGGTTCTTCTTCGTCGGTTCGGACTATGTCTACCCACGCGAATCCAACCGCGTGATGCGCGAACTAGTGCGCAACAACGGTGGCACCGTCGTCGGCGAGCGCTATCTGCGGCTCGAGGCCGATCGCAGCGAATTCATGCCGCTCGTGCGCGAAATCAAACATGCTCAACCCGACGTCATTTTCTCGACGGTGGTTGGGGAATCCACCACGTTCCTTTATCAAGCCTATCACGACCTTGGCCTAAATCCGAAAACCGTGCCGATCGCGAGTCTTACGACGACCGAGGCGGAAATCCGCGCGATGGGCTATGATGTGGGCGAAGGCCATTATACGGCCGCCTCCTATTTCCAGGGCGTCGACACTGCGTGCAACAGCAGCTTCGTCAGCTACTACCAGAAGCGATATGGCGAAGACGAGCCAACCAACATGTGCCTCGAGGCGTCCTATTTTCAGGTGAACCTTTTCGCGCGCACGCTTGAGCAGACTAATTCGCTCGATACAAGGCAACTGCGCACCTCTGTGATGGGGGCGGAGTTCGAGGCGCCCCAGGGCTGCGTTTCGATCAATCCAGTCTGGGGGCACGCCGACGTCTGGACGCGCATCGGGCGGGCGAATCGCCATGGCCAATTCGACATAGTGTCCCAGTCGGCGGCAAGCGTGAAGGCCGATCCGTATCTTATCGGCTACGGCCGTTGTCTGGAGAATTGTTGAATGCGAATGATGGGAATGGGTCGTCTCGGGCGGGAGGAACAAATGCCTGACATGTCGAGGGCAGACTACGGACATGACCGCTGGATCGGAGGCCAGATGCCGGAAAACCGGGCGGGAGCGGAAGAGCGCGTCCCCAAACAAGGCGCTTTACCTGCCGAATTCACCGTTGCTGTCATCGTCGAGCGGGACGACAACGGAGAATTCCTGATTCGGGAACTGCAGCGCCAGCGCGTCGCGGTCCGGCACATCTGGCCGAAGCCGGCACAGATCCCGCTGCAGTATGATGCGATTTTCTGCCAGCTGTCGGACGATCTTCCGCAACGCATTCCCTGGGTGCCAGGCGAGCCGTCATCGGCGCTGATCCTTGTCGACGATGGCAAGGCGCCACTCAATTTAAAGCTGATCCATAATTGTGCTGCACATGGTCTGCTGCACTACCCGGCCACCTCGCGGATGATCCAGTCGGTGCTAATGCTGGGGCGCGAGCATTTCCAGTACGAGCGGCGCCTCCGCGGGCGGATCGACAAGCTCGACGAGAATCTAAGGACGATGCGCCTCGTCGAGCGGGCGAAGGCGCTGCTCATTCGGCTGAAGAACCTCAGTGAGGAGGAGGCTTACAACTTCCTTCGCAAGCAGGCGATGGAGAAACGCGTGACGATCGGGGCTGTCGCTGCGGCGGTGATTGACTCCCACGAACTTCTCAGTTAGC
Source organism: Ciceribacter azotifigens (assembly GCF_048159625.1). Lineage (NCBI taxonomy): Bacteria > Pseudomonadati > Pseudomonadota > Alphaproteobacteria > Hyphomicrobiales > Rhizobiaceae > Ciceribacter > Ciceribacter azotifigens. The sequence goes on from NZ_JBLQTA010000020.1 coordinate 52,885, forward strand.
CTTTCTCTACTGTACGCAGCAATGGAGCTGCGCGCATCAAGGGTGACGAAACCCCCGCAAGTCCGTGGAAACGGAATGCGGGGTTTTTTGTTTTTCTACATGACCTAGCGCATTCCCGCGGCGAGGGCGCCGCAGTTAAATCCAGAGGCGAAGAGGCCCCGACACGTCCGTCCTTCCGACGGAGCAGTGCGGGGCCTTTGTTTTTGATGGAGACAGAGGGTGAACAAGAACAGGCGTGAATTTCTCAAGACCGGCGCGGCAGTAAGCGCATTCTCGCTGGTCGGCTTTCCACATATCTGGTCAAAGAACTCCTCGCTGGCCTTCGCACAGGGCGGCGAGATCAAGGTCGGGGTTCTCTTCTCGCTTACGGGGACGACGGCGATCATTGAGGAGTCGCTCAACAAGGCGACGCTGATGGCGATCGAGGAGATCAATGCGAGCGGTGGCATTAACGGACTGAAGATCACACCGGTAATCGAGGACCCCGCCTCCGATCCGGCGACGTTTGCGGAAAAAGCCCGCAAGCTGGTGCTCAGTGACCGCTGCGTTTCCGTCTTCGGCTCCTATACATCCGCGAGCCGCAAGGCGGTACTTCCGGTCTTCGAGAAGCAGGAGAACCTGTTTTGGTATCCGACGCTCTATGAGGGGCGCGAATGCTCGAAAAACGTAATCTATACGGGCGCAGTCCCCAACCAGCAGCAGGACGACTTTGTTCCCTGGCTCGTCGAGAAGTTCGGCAAACGCTGGTACTTGATCGGCTCTAACTACATTTATCCGAAGGAGGAGAACAACTACTGCAAGAAGCTGCTCGAAGGGCTCGGCGCTGAAGTCATTGCAGAGGAATATGTGCCTCTCGGCCATTCCGAATTCTCCTCCGTCATCAACAAGTTCCGCTCGGAAAAACCGAACGTCATCTTCTCGACGGTGGTGGGTGACTCTGTGGTCGCGCTGCACCGACAGTACCGTGCTGCAGGCCTTGACCCGGCGACGATGCCGATGGCTAGCCTCACCACCTCGGAGAACGAGGTGGCGGCGATGGGGGGCGATGCAGCGGCGGGCCACTTTACCTCGGCGCCGTATTTCATGGTCTTCGATTCCCCCGAGAACCAGCGCTTCGTCGAGGCCTACCGGTCGCGGTGGGGTGGCGACAAGGTCACGCACTTTGTATCAGAATCTGCCTACTTCCAGGTGCACCTTTTCAAGCAAGCTGTCGCGAAGCTCACGGCGGGCGACATCAACCCGCTCACCATCCGCGAGGCGGTGAAAGGAGAGGAGTACAAGGCGCCGCAGGGCCTCGTGAAGGTCGAGTCAGAAAACCTGCATTGCTGGCTGCGTCCGAAGATCGGTCAGTGCAAGCCAGATGGGCAATTCGATATTCTGACGCAGTCCGCCGACTGGCTCGAGCCCAATCCCTACAGTGCTTACCCCAACCAGAAGTGCACCGTCGAAGGCCTCAAGCAGATTTGATCCCACAAGCCGCCGGCGACTGATTGTCGGTCGCCGGCCAAACCTGCGGAGAAGGTGGAGATGGATTTCGTCGTTTCACAAATTCTGACCGGTCTCAGCCTGTCGTCGATCCTGCTTCTTGTAGCCCTCGGGCTTGCGATAATCTATGGGGTCACCGGCGTCATCAACCTTGCCCATGGCGAGTTCGTGATGCTTGGCGCCTATTGCGCCTGGCTGCTCCAGACCGAGTTTGGTTGGAGTCTGCTACCGAGCCTCGCCGTGGTCTTCGTGCTGATTGCCGCCCTTGGCTGGCTGATAGAGGTTACGGTGATCCGTCACCTCTATGATCGGCCGCTCGATACGATCCTCGCGACATGGGGGCTCGGCGTGATGACCCAGCAGATCGTTCGGCTGACAGCCGGCGGCGAGCTTCGCTATGTGCAAATGCCGCCGTCGCTCTCCGGCAGTGTCGATATTCTTGGGGCGACAGACTCGGCCTACCGGCTCTTCGTTCTTTCGGTGGCAGTCGGCCTCTTCCTCATTACCTGGTGCATATACCGCTACACGTCTTTCGGGCTGAAGCTGAGGGGGATTACCCAGAACCGTGCCATCGCGTCGAGCTTCGGCATCAATTCTGCTGCGGCGTTCCGGCTGACCTTCGCCTATGGGGCGGGCATCGCGGGGCTCGCCGGAGCGCTGATCTCGCCTTTGAAGAGCGTGTCGCCGGAAATGGGCACCACCTATGTGGTGGATGCCTTCATGGTGGTCGTGCTCGGCGGGGTACAGAGCCTGCTCGGCACGTTGGCAAGCTCGGCCGTGCTCGGCGAGACTACGGGCCTCATCGCCTTTTACAGCAACGATACGATCGCCAAGGCGCTCGTTCTCCTCGCTATCGTCATCGTCATCCGGTTCCGGCCGCAGGGCCTGTTCGCCCATAACGTCCGCGCCTGATTCCCCGGCTAAAGAGAGGTATGCCCTTGTCTGGAAAAGTTTCACGCCAAATCCTGCTTTACGGCGCAGTCTGCCTGGTGCTTCTGCTGGCGCCGGTCCTGATCGACGACGCCTTCCTGCTCAACAAATATGCCCGCTACCTGATCTTCGGCATGCTCGCAATCGCACTCAGCCTGTCATGGGGTTATGCCGGCATCCTCAACCTTGGTCAGGCAACGACCTTCGGCATCGGGTCCTACTGCATGGCGATGTTCTTAAAGCTGAAGACCGTGCCGATTCACACGGGCAGCGACGGGCTTCCCGATTTCATGGTCTGGAACAACGTGACCGAACTGCCCTGGATATGGGTGCCGTTCCAGTCGGTGTCGTTCGCACTGCTCGCAGGCATCCTCGTTCCGGCGCTGTTTGCAGCGCTGCTCGGCTGGTTCATGTTTGGCGGGCGAGTCACGGGGGTCTATGCGGCGATCATAACTCTCGCTGCCATGGTCGTAGTGAACCTCATCATCATCGACCAGCAGAGCTACACCGGCGGCTTCAACGGCATCACCGATCTCGCCCAGTTCGAAATCGTCGGCCTTACGTTCGACGCCTATTCCGCCTCGACCTACTACCTCGTTGCCACTTGCCTCACCGTGACGCTCTTCCTGGCGTTCGCAGTCTCGCGCAGCAAGACTGGCCTCATCCTGCAGGCAGTACGCGACCAGGAGGAACGGGTGCGCTTCTTCGGTTACGACGTTGCACTCTACAAGACCTTTGTCTTTGCGTTATCCGCCGCGATCGCCGGCCTTGCGGGCATGCTCTACACGATCGTCATGGAATTTGCCTCGCCGACCTTTCTTGGCGTACCGCTCAGCCTGTCCATCGTGATCTGGGTCGCCGTCGGTGGCCGGCAGAGCCTCCTCGGCGCAATGCTTGGCGCGCTGCTCGTAACCGGTGTCCAGGGTGCTCTGTCGGAGTCCGAGGCGTTCCTCGAAACCTGGACCCTCATCATGGGCGGGCTCTTCGTCCTCATTGTGCTGTTCATGCCGAAGGGGCTGGCGGGAGCCTTCGAAACCTTCGCGCGTCGCTTCCCTTCACCAGACGGCAAGCAGGGCACGCGCCATGCCAGAGACCAGCAATCCAAGTCCCATCCCCATCTCGGAGGCGCGCTATGACACCCGCACGCGAACAGCTTCTCGGTCTGAAAGCGGTCACGGTATCGTTCTCGGGTTTCCGCGCGGTCGACCGGCTCGATTTCGAGGTGGGGTCCGGCGAACTCCGATGCCTGATCGGCCCCAACGGAGCTGGCAAGTCCACGACCCTTGACCTCATCTGCGGCAAGTCACGGATCACCGCCGGCGAGATCGCCTTTCGGGGCCAGCCGGTCCACGCTCTCAAGGAGTTCCGCATCGCGCGCACCGGCATCGGCCGCAAGTTCCAGGTGCCGAGCGTCTTCCGCGAACTCACCGTGCGCGAGAATCTTGAAATCGGCTGTTCGCGCGATCCAGGCGTCCTGCGCAATCTGTTCCGCTTCTCCGGCGGATTAGATGCCGAACGGCTGGAGCGCCTGGCGCTTCTCGTCGGCCTTCAGGACCATTTGGACACCCAAGCAGCGCAACTCTCCCATGGGCAAACGCAATGGCTGGAGATCGCGCTGATCCTCGCTCAAGACCCGGCGCTCATTCTCATGGACGAGCCGACGGCCGGCATGACGGCGCATGAGACGAACATGACGGCTAAACTCTTCAATCACCTGCGCGGCAAGCACACGCTCATCGTCGTCGAGCACGACATGGGTTTCGTGCGCGACATCGCCGAAACGGTTTCTGTCATGCACCAGGGCAAGCTGCTGGCACAGGGAACCGCCGACGAAGTCTCGGACGATGCCCGCGTCCGCGAGGCCTATCTCGGCTCGGGAGGTATCGGCCATGCTTGAGCTTTCTGATGTCGATGGCTTCTACGGCCGCAGTCGGGCCCTCCAGTCCGTCTCACTAACCGTGGGAGAGGGCGAATTCCTGAGCGTGCTCGGGCGCAACGGCGTCGGAAAGACGACTCTTCTGCGTACCATTCTCGGCCTTATGTCGCGCTGCGGCGGCTCGATCCGTCTCGACGGCGCGGAGATCAACCACCTTGCAACGCACAACCGAGCCCGGGCAGGGCTCGGATACGTGCCACAGGGGCGCGGCATCCTCCCGAGCTTTACTGTGCGCGAAAACCTATTGCTCGGCACGTTCGCGGCCCAAAAGCCGGCACGAACGATCCCCAGCCACGTCTTTGATCTTTTCCCGATCCTCAAGGACTTCCTCGGCCGGCGCGGCGGTGATCTCTCCGGAGGCCAGCAGCAGCAGCTCGCGATTGCCCGGGCACTGCTCTCGGAGCCGAAGATCCTGCTTTTGGATGAACCGACGGAGGGTATCCAGCCCAACATTGTCGAACAGATCGAAGACGTACTGATCGACCTCAACCGTAAGCACGGCCTAACCGTCATACTGGTCGAACAGAACATCAATTTCGCGCGGCGAGCGTCAGACCGCTTCGCGATCCTCAATCGCGGGAGCGTGGCGGTGTCTGATGGCATCGATGCGCTCAGTGATGACCTCATCCACAGCCACCTTGTCGTCTAGACGTGTAAGGAGAACCGAGATGTACCATGGTGATATTAGCAGCAGCAAAGATACCGTTGGCGTTGCCGTCGTGAACTACAAAATGCCGAGGTTGCATACGAAGGCCGAAGTCCTCGAGAACGCCCGCAAGATCGCGGAGATGATTGAGGGCATGAAGGTTGGTCTGCCCGGTATGGATCTAGTCATCTTCCCGGAATATTCGACCCATGGAATCATGTATGATTCCAAGGAGATGTACGAAACTGCTTCGCAGATCCCCGGCGATGAGACGGCGGTCTTTTCCGAAGCTTGCCGGAAGGCCAATGTCTGGGGCGTGTTCTCGCTGACGGGCGAGCGCCACGAGGAGCACCCCCACAAGGCACCCTACAACACACTCATACTCATGAACGACAAGGGCGAGATCGTGCAAAAATACCGCAAGATCATGCCCTGGGTGCCGATCGAGGGCTGGTATCCCGGCGACTGCACCTATGTTTCAGAGGGGCCCAAGGGCCTGAAGATCAGCCTCATTATCTGCGACGACGGCAACTATCCGGAAATCTGGCGTGACTGCGCGATGCGGGGTGCTGAGCTAATCATCCGCTGCCAGGGATACATGTACCCGGCCAAGGAACAGCAGGTGCAGATTTCGAAGTCGATGGCTTGGGCAAACAATGTCTATGTCGCTGTCGCCAATGCGGCAGGCTTCGATGGCGTCTATTCCTATTTCGGCCATTCCGCGATTGTCGGTTTCGACGGTCGCACGCTCGGCGAATGCGGAACCGAGGAGTACGGTATCCAGTATGCACAACTCTCCGTTTCCGCAATCCGCGATGCCCGCCGCAACGGTCAGTCGCAAAACCACCTCTTCAAGCTCCTGCACCGCGGCTACACCGGCGTAATTAACTCAGGCGAAGGCGACAAGGGCGTCGCCGCCTGCCCCTACAATTTCTACGCCAACTGGATCAACGATCCGGACGGGACGCGCGACATGGTGGAAGCCATCACGCGCAGCACGGTCGGCACGGACGAGTGCCCGATCGACGGACTTCCGCGCGCTACCGCACATCGGTGATGCCGCCAAGACAGTCCGGCGCCTCGGCGCCGGGTTGTTCCATTCATCAAAATGACTGAGGGAACGAAGGTGTCTGGACACTCCGCACGACCCGGCGAAACTTCGCCGCAAGCTGAAGGAACTGTTGGCGTCCTGAAATCCCCTCGCGCCGAGATGACCGGACGCGTCGCGGCGCCAACCCCAAGAGGCCTGTCGTGACAAACCTCGATCCCTATCGAATTTCCAGCGAACCGTTCTATCAGGCAGTCGACAACGAGATCGAGCTGTTCGAAGCTGCCCACAAAAGCCGGATGCCCGTTATGCTCAAAGGACCGACCGGCTGCGGCAAGACGCGCTTCGTCGAGTACATGGCTTGGCGGCTCGGCAAGCCGCTTATCACCGTCTCTTGCCATGAGGATATGACCGCATCCGATCTCGTCGGTCGCTACCTGCTGGATTCACACGGCACGGTCTGGCACGACGGACCGTTGACGCTCGCTGTTCGCGGGGGGGCAATCTGCTATCTCGACGAGATCGTCGAGGCTCGGCAGGACACCACCGTCGTCATCCACTCACTGACGGACGACCGGCGCATCCTGACGCTCGAAAAGAAAAACGAGGTCATCAAAGCCCATCCTGATTTCCACGTCGTGATTTCCTACAATCCTGGTTATCAAAGTGTGCTCAAGGACCTTAAGGAATCGACCAAGCAGCGCTTTGGCGCGATCGCGTTCGGCTATCCGAACTCGGAAGCAGAGGCCGAAATCATAAAAAGGGAAGCTGCCGTCGACCGGAGGACGGCGGACACGCTGGTCCGCATCGCCGAGCGCTCGCGCAATCTCAAGGGGCATGGCCTCGAGGAAGGCGCGTCCACCCGAATGCTAATCAATGCCGGACTACTCGTTGCCGCCGACATACCGATCGAGAGAGCGTGTCAAGTTGCCATGGTCGTGCCGATTACCGATGATCCCGACCTTCGCGACGCGCTGACTGGCGCAATCGCTGCCTGTCTCTGAGGGGTTTCATGTCGGATCCAGTGACCATGCACGAACCCGACGGATTTCCGCTCGAATGGCAGGATCGCTGGTATGTTGCGCACAGCCGTATCGACCAGGCCGGCTATGGTGAGCTCGTCGCGATCGCCTATCGGCGTGCCGGTCCGGAGCTCGCTGCGCGAATCGGCCCGGCCTTCGCTGTGCGGCTTGCGTCGGCAATCTCGCAGGTGGCAATCCGGTCGGGAAGGCTGGCCGCAAGCCTGGTGCCGCAGGCTGCGCTTCTCGCGTCGACGCGTTTTCAAGGGCCCGTGGCAATGGATTCCTGGGCGACGGCGATCGAGCACGTCGCACGCCAAGCGCCCGAAGGAGTCCTCCCACTTTTGGAGAATACCGGCAAGCTCGTGGCTGCGCTCGATGCGCCGGGTTTCATTGCCTTCGTGCGCATGGGTCTTGATCTTGCCGATGGGAATCCAGAACGTAGGCGCGCCTTCTTCGCACTGGAAAGTGCCGAGGCGGTCAGACTTATTGAGGGGACAGTTGCAGATGGTGGCCTTGCTGAATTGCGGCATGGTCTCGGCCTCTTTCTCGGTGCTCTATGGGGAATTGCGCCGCCGATCGCCGAGGCACCGCCGGATGCGCCAGAGCCGATGCGACGTCGGCCTGGCTTTGGGGGCGGCGGCGTGCGTTTGCCGTCCGCTTTCGCGGGCTTCGGCGGCGACGAGGCCAAGTTGCTTTACCGGGCAGCGGTCGCCCATATTGGCGCCCACCATCGCTTTACGCGGACGAAGTTTCCGGTAGCCGGGCTGAAGCCGATGCAGATCGCGCTAATTTCTCTTATTGAGGATGCGCGGGTTGAAATGCTCGCCGCCCGGCGTATGCCGGGTCTCGCCCGCCTCTGGCGCCGCTTCCATGTCGCGCGGCCGGACGGCCCCTCAGTCGCAATAGCTTTGATGGCGCGTCTCTCGCGGGCGCTGGCGGATCCGCATTACGAGGATCCGCACGCTTGGGTGGAAAAGGGCCGGGCGTTGTTCGAAAAGGCCGCTCGCGAAGACATCGACGATCAGCAGCTCAGTCGCCGTATTGGGGGGCTGCTTGGCAACGACATTGGCCAGATGCGTCTGCAGTTCGACGCGCGGGCGTATGTGGTCCAGCCGGCCTACCGTGACGACAATATGGGAATTTGGGACTTCGAGCGCGACGATGACCAGGTGCCAGTCGAGATCGAAACGATGCTTGAGGGGGCTCGGATCGAGCAGCGGGCTGGCGACGATGGGCGACACGAGGAGGCCGAGGATGGCGATACGGAGCGCGGAAAGTCGGCCGAGGCACAGGACGACGACGGGCTGATTGTCGCAGACTATCCGGAGTATGATTACATCGCCGGGCGGTATCGGCCAAACTGGTGCCAGGTACGCGAAATGCCGGGTCAAGTTGGCTCGCTCAGGATAGCGGCCGCCTTGAGCGAGGCGCGTTCGGATATCGTCGACCGGCTCACCGGGTTCATCAAAGCGTCGCGAATTAACCGCCAACAGCGTGTCCGCGGTCAAACCGAAGGGGAGTTTATCGATATCGACGCCGGTATCTCCGCCATGATTGCACGCCGTGCCGGCGCGATGCCGGATACCCGGATCTATTGCCGATACGAGCGGCGGTCACGTGACATGTCGGTGCTTATCCTCATCGATACCTCTCGCTCGACGACGGAAAGGATGCGCGGTTCGACTGGCACGGTGCTGGAGATGGAGTGCCTGTCGACAGCTCTTCTGGCGCGCGCGATGACGGAAGTAGGCGATGCCTTTGCCATCGCGGCATTCTGCTCCAACGGGCGGGAGGACGTACGCTATGAGCGCGTAAAGGATTTCGGTCGGCCCTTCGACGCAGGGGCCCTCGGCCGCCTTGCTGGTCTTGTGGGCGATTTTTCCACTCGGCTCGGTGCGGTGATGCGCCACGCGGGAAGCGACCTTCGCAACCAAAAGACTTACCGCCGGTTGCTGCTGATCGTCACGGATGGCGAGCCCTCCGATATCGATGTCGATGATCCAGACTATCTCGCAGTGGACGCCCGCGCGGCGGTTCATGAACTCAACCGTGACGGCATTGACGTCTTCAGCGTGATTCTTGATTCCGCTGCCGAATCCTACGCGCGAAGGATCTTCGGCCCGAAGGGCATGGTGCGGCTCGATTTGATCGACCGTCTGCCCGATTTGCTACCCGGCTTCTACCTCAGAATGCGCGCTTAGCGGATGGAAGGCATCCGAAGGCGTTCGCCTATCGCTCGCTGGCGCGCAGGACAAACTGGCGGTCATTGTCGAAGACGCTTCCATTGCCTTGGCAAAAGATGGCAGACCAACGACCCATATCTTGAAACCGGTGATCCAGGCGTTGGAAGGCACGGTGGAGAACGAGTATTTTTGTATGCGGCTTGCGGCGCGCCTCAAGCTGCCGGCACCCCATGTCGAGATACGCCTTAGGGGAGCCACTGCATTTCTCTTGGTTGAGCGTTTTGATCGGACGAAGGCAGCCGACGGCACCATTGAGCGGTTACACCAGGAGGACTTCTGCCAGGCGCTTAGCGTGCCGCCCGAGCTGAAGTATGAGGCTGAGGGCGGACCGGGAACAGAACGATCTCTCGGGCTGATCGACCAGGCCTGCGCGAAACCCGTCGCGGATCGGCTACAGTTCATCCGCATGCTGATCTTCCATTATCTCGTGGGTAACGCCGATGCCCACGGCAAGAACTACGCCCTGCTTTACGGCTCCGGCACACCGGATCTGGCACCGATCTATGATGTCGTTTGTACGGCCGTTTATCCCGGTTTGTCAAAGAAGCTCGCCATGAAGATTGGTGGCCGCGATGTGCCCGACACGATCCAGCTGAAGCATTGGAAGACATTGGTGCCCGAAACTAAGTCTTCTCACCGCATCCTTGCTCGCGATCTTGCCCAAATGGCGGAAAGGATTGGGAGCGAGGCTGATGCCCTTGTTTCAGAGCTGGCTGACGAGGGGATCAAGCATCCCATCTTGGGTGCAATTCGCAAGGTCATCTCAAGTAGCGCTGGTTCGCTGCAGCGAATAACGGAGCGGGTGTCTTAAGCAATTGAATGGTCTCGAACATCCAGCGCCCTGTCCTTCGAGCAACGGGCGGTGGTTCAGATCCCTTTTCAACTGCTTCGATAGCAACGGAACAGGATCGTTGGTTCGCGTCTTCTCAAGGAGGCTGCGCAGGCGACCGCATTGCCGGCGACACTCGGCTCCTTTTCCAGCCACAGACGAGGCGAGCAGCTCATCGCCCCATTGGGGCAAATTCTCGTCGCGACACAGGAATCTATTCAGCCCGGTTAAATGGGAAAACACAGGTCTTGAAATCTCAGCGTCGGGACTCCCCAGGTGAATGCGAAAAGGGCAGGCGCGTGGCAGCGAGGCTGTCAATACGCAAACAGATTGACTTGGATCAGGTCTCCAATCTAGCTTGGCGCGATCGTTCAGCCGGGTGTTTACGCCTCACCTTGGCTCTAGACGTTGACCTTGGTCGACTTCATGCCCACGCTCCATGCCGGCGGCAACGAGGCATCGAAGAACACTTCAAAGCGCCGCCGATACGACGACTTCGATGCGCATGTCGGGGTCGGCCATCAGCACCTGACCACAGCAGCGCGTGGGAGGGTTTTCGGGATCGATCCACGCATCCCAAACCTTGTTCATATCCGCGAAGTCGGCCATGTCGCGGAGCCAGATCTGTGCCGTGAGCAGCCGCGACTTGTTCGTGCCAGCCCGTTGGAGCAGGTCATCAATCTTGGCGAGCGTTTCCCGGGTTTGTTGGGTAATTTCGCCATCGGAGTCGGAAAACTGACCTGACAGAAAGCACATGCCGTTGTACTTCACCATGCGGCTGCGGCGATGGTTCACATCCTGACGCTCGATATCCATTCCATACTTCTCCTTGATTGATGCTGGACACCGTCCGGGCCATTTATCGGATCGCGTCGCCGAGGCAGTCGCGCAATTCGTCCATGACCTTCGGCAGCCAGTCCTCTGTCATCATTTCGAGCGGGGCGGTGAACGAGATGGCGACGTCTACCTCGTAATTGCCCGATCGCCGGATGGGCAGGCCGAGGCCGCCCTCCCCCGGCAGGTAGTAGCCCATATTCACCGCGAAGCCGCGGCGCTGGGCGTCGAGGATCTGGGCCAGCACGATCCCCTTGTCGACATACTGAACCGATGGATGGCTGAGGTAGCGGGGTGCGTTCGTTTCAAGCAGTTGGAGACACTCCGCCTCGGGCATCATTGACATCAAGGCTATGCTGCCTGCCGCGACGCCCATCGGCACCCGCCCGCCGACGCCCATGGAAAATTGCCGGCTGGGGGAGCGGGTGACCATCTCCGCGCAGACGGCATCCACGCCAGCCTGCACCATCATGTAGACGGCATGGCCTGTCTTGCGCGCGAACGCCGTCATGCCCGGCCGGTACTTGAGGATCAGGGGTTCAATGCGAGTCTGGCGTCGGGCAAGCATGGGGATGGTCGGACCCAACCGGTAATAGCCGTGCCGGCCGGCGGATTCGGCGAAGCCCTTTTGGAGGAGGGATGCCAAGCTGCGATGAACGGCAGGCTTGGCCTCGCCAATCTGTTGGGCAAGGTCCGCGAGTGCAATGCCGTCCGCACCGGCTTCCCCCAGAAGGATGAGGATATCAAGCGCGCGAACCGCGTTGGTCGAGGCATTCGATGACAACCTATTTCTCCATTGTTCTAATAATAAGAACATATGCTGCGTTTGGTTTCAATAAAAGGAACCATTTGACTTCCATATTTTTTTTTGTTGTCATTCGTCAGGTCGAGAGAACTTGAGCCGAGGGAGGAGTGCTCAAGGAACGGATGCGCCGTACGTGGCTGCATTCGTGCGCGTTTGCGCTCGTGCTCCTCCAGGAAATCCGCTCTTGGTGAGGAGAGGCGAATGGTTTCGTTCCTGGTAAAGCGATTGGGATTTGCGCTGTTCACGCTGTTCAGCGTCCTGACGCTTGTGTTCTTGATCGTGCGGGTTCTGCCGGGTGACCCTGCGCTGGTTATCCTGGGTGACCAGGCCAGCGTGGAGAGCATTGCGGCGCTCCATCATCGACTGGGGCTGGATCGCCCGGTCATCGTTCAGTATCTGCAGTTCATGCTCGGCGTGGTGCAGGGCAATCTCGGCACCTCGATGATCACCGGCCGATCGATCTCCGCCGAGATCTGGAATGTCCTTCCCTACACAATGGAACTCACCATTGCCTCGCTTTTGCTGGGTGTGATGCTTGGTGTACCTGCAGGCGTATGGGCGGCGGTCCGGCGCAATCGCTCAGCCGACTTCGTTTTGAGGCTGGTATCCTTGATCGGCCTGTCGCTGCCGGCTTTCGTCGCAGCAATCATCTTGCTGATGGTCTTTGCCATCGATCTGCGATGGTTTCCCGTCATCAGCGCCGGTGGAGGGGATGGACTGCTCGAGCGGCTGCGACAGATGGCACTTCCCACGCTTTCGCTCGCTCTCATCATGATGGCCTACATCACCCGCGTCACGCGCTCGGCCATGCTCGAAGTCCTCAACCAGGACTTCGTGCGCACCGCCCGCGCCAAAGGCGCTTCTCCGCATGCGGTCGTCTGGCGCCATGCGCTCGGCAACTGCATGATCCCTATTACCACCGTCGTCGGCCTTTATCTGGGAATTCTGATCGGTAATTCGGTGCTGACCGAAATCGTCTTCTCGCGACCCGGGCTCGGCAAACTCATCCTCAATGCTCTTACCCAGCGCGACTACACGCTGCTTCAGGGGATGATCGTGATCTACACACTCATGGTCGTGACGGTGAACCTGCTGACCGATCTCACCTATGGCTTCCTCGATCCGCGAGTTCAGTACAAATGACCATTCCGATTTCAAGCGCTGTTTCGCCGAGGATGAAATCCGCATGGGCAATCCTCAGGCGGTTGAATATCTCGACCTGGCTCGGAGTTGCGATCGTGGTGGCGCTCGTCCTGTGCGCGATCTTCGCGCCGCTGATCGCGCCTTATGATCCGAACGAGCAGAACATCATCGTGTACCTGATGCCGCCGAGCGCCGAAAATCTGCTCGGCACCGACCAGTTCGGCCGCGACGTGCTGTCCCGCCTGCTTTACGGCGCGCGCTATTCGCTGACCATCGGCTTCCTCGCGATCGTCACGGCGCTGATCATCGGATCGTTTATCGGAATGATCGCCGGCTATGTCGGCGGCAGGACGGATATCATCCTGATGCAGATCATGGATGTGGTCCTGGCATTTCCGTCTCTTATCCTGGGCCTTGCGCTCGTCGCTTTGATGGGGGCGACGCTGACCAACATCGTGATTGCGATTGCGTTCACGGCAATACCGGCCTTTGCCCGCATCGCCCGTGCCGGCGTCTTGACCCAGCGCGATCGTGAATATGTGCAGGCCTGTCACGCAATGGGTTTCTCCAACACACGTATTCTCTTCGGTCACATTCTTCCGGCGATCCTGCCGGAGATCATGGTCATGACATCCCTCTGGATGGCGACGGCGGTTCGGACGGAAGCGTCATTGGCCTTTATCGGCCTTGGCCTTGCGCCGCCGACCCCGACCTGGGGCGGCATGGTACGTGAAGGTTTCGACAATATCTTGAGCTCCTTTCACCTCGCCCTTTATCCGAGCCTGGCGATCCTGGTGCTCGTTCTTGCCCTCAACCTGATCGGTGACGGTTTGCGTGATGTAATCGATCCGCGCCTGAAGGATGCCAGCTAGATGACGGACCACCCCGCACTCACAGTCACTGATCTCAAGATCTCATTCTCGCGCATGCCTGTCGTCCATGGGATCAGCTTCGAGATCCGCCCCGGTAAGACCATGGCGCTCGTCGGCGAATCCGGATCTGGCAAGAGCATCACCTCCCTGGCAATCATGCGGCTGCTTCCTTCGCATGTCGCCAAGGCCGAGGGTTCGGTGCGTCTCGACGGGCGTGAACTGCTGACATTGCCGGAGGCCGAGATGCGCCAGGTCCGCGGCGGGCAAATCAGCATGATCTTCCAGGAGCCGATGACATCGCTCAATCCCGTCCAGACGGTCGGAGCGCAATTGGGTGAGGTGCTGAGGATCCATCGCAAGCTCAAGGGCGCAGCGTTGCGCGACGAAGTGCTGGGTCTCTTGCGAAAGGTGCGAATCCCCGATCCGGAACAGCGCATTGGCCAATACCCCCATACGTTCTCCGGCGGGATGCGCCAGAGGGTGATGATCGCGATGGCCCTGGCCTGCAATCCCGCCCTTATCATCGCCGATGAGCCGACTACCGCGCTGGACGTAACCGTCCAGGCGCAGACACTCGAGTTGCTGAAGGAGTTGCAACGCGAGACCGGCACGGCGGTCCTGTTCATCACCCATGACATGGGCGTGGTCGCGGAAGTCGCCGACGATGTTCTCGTCATGCGGCACGGCCGCGTGCTTGAGCAGGGTTCGGTTCACGAGGTGTTCGGCAATCCGAAGGAAGATTATACGCGCAGCCTCATCGCGGCCGTACCGAGCCTGGTCGGCAAGTTGCAGGCCCATGTCGTTCCGGCCCAGCCGATCGACCATCTGCCGGTCGCTGCAGCGGGTGACGCAGTGCTTGAAGTGCGCGATCTCTCGGTTCGCTTCCCCCACCATGCAGGACTGCTCGGACGGGTCAAGGGCGCCATCCATGCCGTCAACGGTGTTTCCTTCTCCATTAGCAAGGGCGAGACACTCGGGCTGGTGGGAGAATCCGGCTCGGGAAAGTCTACAATCGGCAAGGCCATCGTCAACCTCGCACCGGTTCACGGCGGCTCCGTTACCGTCGGCGGCCAGCAGGTCGATTATCGCAGTGCTGCCAGCCTGGCCCAGATGAGACGCCAGGTGCAGATGATCTTCCAGGACCCGTTCGGCTCGCTCGATGCGCGTCAGACGATCGGCTCGGCCATCATGGAGCCGATGAAGGTTCATGGATTGGAGACGGGTGGCGCGGCGGTTCAGAAGATGGAGTGGCTCATGGAGCGTGTCGGTCTGGAGCCGAGACGCGCGAACAGCCTTCCCCACGAGTTTTCGGGAGGGCAGCGCCAGCGCATCTGCATCGCGAGGGCGCTGGCGATGTCGCCCAAGGTCATCATCGCCGACGAGGCGGTCTCGGCCCTCGATGTTTCTATCAAAGGGCAGATTATCGAATTGATGATCGACCTGCAGAACGAATTCGGCGTCTCATATCTCTTCATCAGCCACGACATGGCTGCCGTCGAGCGGATCTGCAACCGCGTGGCCGTCATGTATTTCGGTGAGATTGTCGAAATCGGCCCACGGGATGAGGTCATCGGACGTCCGGGGCATAGCTATACGCAGAGGTTGCTGTCGGCGATCCCCATTACTCATCCCGATCAGCGGGAAACCCGTGTGCGTCGTTCGGCCGATGTCGCACCGCCGCAGAGTCCGCTGAAGCCACTGGGCTACACCGCGCCCGCCGCTCGATGGAGCATGGCGGCGGAAGGTCACTTTATTCGTCAGGCAAGCTGAGCTCTTTGGAGGATTGAATGCATGTAATATCCCGACTTGCGGAATTTGTCAGCGGACACCCGCAAGGCAAGCTGCCGCGGCAAACCCGTGAAGCGATCTCGCTTCTGCTGCTCGATATGATGGGGGCCACGGCCGCGGGACTTATGGGGCCATTGGCGGCAGCTGCCCGCAGGGCCGCAGGAGATATCTATGGGGTGGGCAATGCGCAGGTCTGGCTGACGGAAACACGCCTGAGCGTCGCAGGCGCGGCGATGGCCAACAGCGCTGCGGCCAGCGCGCTCGATATCGATGATGGCCACCGCGGCGCGGCCGGTCATGCCGGTGCGGGCGTGATCCCGAGCGCCTTGGCGGTAGCGCAGTCGATCGGCGCGTCCGACGAGGAAATCCTCGATGCGATTGCCCTTGGCTACGACGTGGCACTCCGGGTCGCATCGTCCCGCCCGACCAGCACGATCGAAACCTATGCGAGCGGCAGGTGGGTCAGCTACGGAGCTGCTGCTGTGGCTGGCCGTCTTCTCCGCCTCGATCCCGATCAGCAAGCCCACGCCTTGGCGATTGCCGGCGCCGAAGGGCCCATCGTCTTCCCGACCGGCTCCTCGAAATTCCAGGGCAGTACTGTCAAGGAAGGCATTCCGCCCGCGGTGGTCGCGGGACTGACCGGTGCCTATCGAGCCCGAGCAGGCGCGACCGGGCCGCTCGACCTGCTTGACAATGCGTCGCGCTATGAGCCGAACCTGCTTGTGGGCGGGCTGGGAGAAACCTGGGAACTGCAGAAATGCTATCTCAAGCCCTATGCCTGCTGCCGGTACATGCACGCCGCCATCGATGGCATCCTCAAGCTGCGGCAGAGTGGGCGAGAAATTCACAGGCTTCGGATCGAGACCTTTCCGCAGGCCCTGCGTCTTGCAAACGAACGTGCGCCGCGCTCGCTCGAGGGAGGGCAGTATAGTTTCTATTTCAGTTGCGCGCTCGCAGCGTTGCGCGGACGGGAGGCCCTGCAGCCGGTCGATCCGGCGGCCCTCAAGGATGCCGAGGTCTTGCAGCTTGCGAGCCTAATTGAGCTCGACGTTTCCAGCGATTTTGCCACGGCCTTTCCGGTGCGCACTCCAGCCCGTGTCCTGATGGACCAGGGGACGGGGCTGGAGGAACTGGTCATCGATTATCCGCTTGGCGATGTGGCCAATCCGATGAGCTGGGACCAGGTGGCAAACAAGTTCAAGAACATTGGAAGACAAAGCCTGAGCCCGGAGCGGCAAGAGGACATCATCTCGGCGATCAGCAGACTTGAGATCGCAGGTTTTGCTCCTCTGCTGGGTGCCCTTTCAGTGTCCAATCCGTTCAACCTGCAATGAGGAGGAAATTGCAATGAAGTATCAGACACATCTGAGCATGCGACTGCTGGCTGCGCTCCTTGCGTCCGCCGCCCTTTTCCCCGCCGCAGCGAATGCGGCCCAGACCGAGTTGAGGGTTGGTGCGGCTTCAGCCGATATTGGCAATCTGGACCCGCATTTCGCGTCCAGCACCTCTGACCGTACACTCGTCGCATGGATCTATGGCGGACTTGTTCGCTTTGCCCCAGGTTCAACGGATCCCGCGACCATAGAGGGAGATCTCGCAGAGAGCTGGGAAGCCAGCAGCGACAATCTGGTGTGGACCTTCAAACTCCACCCCGGCGTACAGTGGCAGCACGGCTATGGGGAGGTGACGGCTGACGATGTCGTCTTCAGCCTCCAGAAGTCCGCCGATCCGAAGCGCTCCGCTTTCGCGACGGACTACAAGGCCATCAAAAGCGTCGAAGCAGTCGATTCGCATACGGTCCGCATCACGCTTGCCAATCCGGTGCCGAGCCTGCTTGGCCTGCTGACCAACTATTCGGGTGGTTTCATCATCAGCAAGAAGGCCTATGAGGAACGCGGTGAGAACTTCACCCGCAATCCCGTGGGTTTTGGGCCCTTCCAGTTTGAGTCCGTGGAACCGGGCGTGGCCGTGAACCTCGTGTCTCACAAGGCTTACTTTCGCGGCGCGCCAAAGATCGAGAAGGTAACCTACCGCTTCCTCAATGCCGCAGCAGGGCGAGATCTCGCCTTCACGGCGGGAGAAATCGACGTTGCCGCCGGCACGACCGATCAGCGCTGGCTGCAGCGAATGAAGGAGATGCCGGGCGCCAAGATCGATATCTTCGATCCCGCCGAGCTGACCGTCGTTCACCTCAACCGGAATCAGAAGCCATTCGATGACATCCGTGTTCGCCAGGCCATTGCCCATGCGATCAACCCTGGTGAAATCGCGCAGTTCCGTGGAGCCGATTTCACCCGCGTTGCAAAGTCCGTTATCCCTTCGAACAATCTTGGCCTGAATGCCGAGGTAGGGCTGCTTCCGCACGATCTCGACAAGGCCAAGTCGCTCTTGGCCGAGGCTGGCTATCCTAACGGTCTGACCATCAAGATGATCTCGAGCCAGATGCCAAGTTATGCCACGACCGATCAACTTCTGCAGGCGCAACTCGCTAAGGCGGGCATCACGCTCCAACTCGAGCCGGTCGAGCATGCCACCTGGCACCAGATGATCCGCAAGGATCTGAGCCCGTTGGTCGACTATGGCGCAGCCCGCTTCCCGGTCGCGGATACCTATCTCACGCAGTTCTATCACTCCAAGAGCGGTATCGGTGAGCCGGGTCAGGTAACCAATTTCAGCCATTGCAATGTTGCCGACCAGCAGATCGATGCCGCCCGCACGGAAGTGGATCCGAAGAAGCAGATCGAATTGTGGCAGGAAGCGCAGAAGCTGATCGTCGCCGATGTTTGCGGCGTTCCGGTCACCGAAACCGGGCAGGTCTGGATTCGCAAGGACAATCTGGATTGGGGCTTCGAACTGAAGGGCTCGATGTCCCTAGGCCCTCTGCTGACCGAACAAAGCCATTTCACGGAATAGACCGAATGGCCCGGGACCGGCAGTTCCGCCGGTCCCGGAACTCTCTGGGCGTCAAGATGACAAACCTTACCTATCCCGACTATTCAAACCTCTGCGGTTGGAACGCTCTCTTGCCGAGCCGCAGCCCAAGACCCGCATTGAAGCAGGATACGACCGTCGATCTGGCGGTCGTCGGCGCTGGCTTCACGGGGCTCGCGATCGCTCGTCGCTTTGCTGAACTCGATCCGGAAGCACGGGTCGCCGTGATCGAGGCGACCACGGTGGGCGAAGGTTCCTCCGCCCGCAATTCCGGATTTACCGGAGCCGATGTCTTGCCGCGCAATGCGTCGATCAAAATGGCGGAGAAAGCAAGGGTCCAGTCTGCTTTTTTCAAGGACGCGTTCGATTGGCTGATGCAGATCGTGCGTGAAAACCGGATCGAGTGCGATCTTCAGCAGGTTGGCTCCATCCGTGGAGCCGCCACGGAACTCGGCGAGGCTTCGCTGCGCAACGTGCTGGAAGTCGCTCGCGTCAACAGCATTGCGCACACGATGCTGTCCCGCGATGATATTCTTCGCCGCATCGGCTCGTCCTATTATCGCTTCGGGATCCATATGCAAGATACGTGGCTGCTTCAGCCGGCAGCACTGATTCGCGGCCTTCTGGACGCATTGCCCGCCCCGATCGAGGTGTTCGAAAACACGCACGTGTCACGCATGCGCAAAGGCGATGGCTGGATACTGGAAACGCCCGGAGGCATCGTAAAAGCCAAGAAGGTTGCGCTTGCAACAAATGGGTTCATTCGCAAGTTCGGTTATCTGAAGTCACGGATGGCGACCATCTACACCTATGCGGCCGTAACCGAGGAAATTGCCGAGAACCGGATCCACGAGCTCGGCGAGTCCGCCAGCTGGGGTCTCCTGCCTTCGCACCGTCTCGGCACGACGCTTCGCCGGATCGGGAGAAACCGGTTAATGGTGCGAAGCCTGTATGCCCATGAGGCCGAACTGGATGAGCGTGATGCCAGACGCAATCTTCGCGATCGGTTCGAGCGGCGCTGGCCGGGCCTGAAGGATGTTCAATTCGAGTATCTTTGGGCGGGCACGACCGCCTTTACGATGAATGGCGCTCCGTGGTGGGGCAAGCTCGACGAGGAGCTCTATGCCTCGGGCGGCTGCAACGGCAGCGGCATAACCAAGGGAACGATGCTGGGTCGACATCTGGCCGAACTGATGCTTGGTGTCGGCGAACACACGCAGATGGCCACGAGCATGGGCACGGCAAGCTGGATCGCTCCCGAACCGTTCCGATCCATCGGTTTCCGCGTCGTATCTGCGCTCGAAAGTCGCAAGGCAGGGATGGAAATGTAGTGAGAAGGCGAGCGGAGCCTACGTGGCTCCCTGGTATTCCGTTCGGAGCCATCGGCTTCCGCTGAGGTCCAGGAATGACGGGTGGAACCGTCCCGCCAGTCGGTCTCCAGGCGGCTTGCACAGCGGTTCGCGTCCGCGGGGCCGGCCGGAGCTGGCGGTCCTGTCAGGGTCGGCGTCGTGCCGAAGTTCTGGCTGCCCGGCGCCCGTCCTGTCGCCCGAACACCACACGCCGCTTGTGTCCGCGGCGAGGTCCGCAGGCGTCACGACTGCCCTTGCACCGAATTCCATGGATCAACGGCTAGCAGCGTTCCATGGGCTCGACCAGCAGAGACTTTGGCGGCCGTATCCTCATCGGATGAGGTAGGAGAGATTAATCTGGTTCTGGCTCAACAGCCCTCCCATACGCGGTCAGATATGCCCCTGGAGCAAAGACCACGCGGACGAAACCCGCAACGGTGCTGCCTAATCCCAATATTTGACGACGCTCGATCTCGGAACGCCTCGTGCATGGGGCTCCAAGTATCGGGCGCTGGCTGCGAATTGCTCCCGCTTCTTGATATGCATCAAGTCGCGCCGGTGGTATCGCAGATATATTAGACAAAGTGATACCATCGGGCGGGAGCTGCAAGTGCAGGACGCTCTACCGATACGGTTGAAGCTACCTGGAATGCATCGCGTACTACCGTCACATTCTTCAAGCGAAGGAACACGAACATGGTTACGGCGAATGTTGCAGCTTCCTCTACTGCTACCGAAAAAGCATCCGGCAAGCTTGGCCTTGTGCCGCTTGTGGCGCTTGTCGTCGGCTCGATGATTGGCGGTGGCGTCTTCAGCCTGCCGCAGAACATGGCCAAGGGCGCTTCTCCGGGGGCTGTCGTCATCGGCTGGCTGGTCACGGGCATAGGCATGCTCGCCTTGGCTTTCGTCTACCAGGGCTTGTCGACGCGCAAGCCGGCGCTCGATGCCGGCCCTTACTCCTATGCCCGTGCAGGCTTCGGCGACTTCATCGGCTTCAATAGCGCCTGGGGATACTGGCTCAGCGCCTGGATCGGAAACGTCTCCTACGTCGTCTTGATCTTCGGTGCCCTCAGCTATTTCTATCCTGCCTTCGGTGCCGAGGGGAATACGACCCAGGCGATCATCGGGGCATCGATTGTTCTTTGGGGTACCCATGCGCTCGTCCTGATGGGTGTCCGGGAGGCTGCGATCATTAACGTCGTCACCACGACCGCCAAGCTGCTCCCGATTCTGCTCTTCATCCTGCTGGTCGCGCTCGCGTTCAATCTCCCGAAATTCAGCCTGAACTTCTGGGGCGAGCAAACGCCGGATCTGGGCAGTGTCATGACGCAGGTCAAAAGCACCATGCTGGTCACGCTCTGGGTTTTCATCGGTATTGAAGGCGCCAGTGTCGTCTCGGGCCGCGCAGCAAAACGCGCGGATATCGGCCGCGCCACCATCCTCGGCTTTATCATTGCCTTGGCTATCTACATGCTTGTCTCGCTTCTTTCCTTCGGCGTCATGACCCAGCCGGAATTAGCTGCGCTGCCGGCTGCGGCGTCCATGGCCAGCGTGCTCGAGCAGGCCGTCGGCCCTTGGGGCTCGGTCGTGGTGCGCATCGGTCTTGTCATCTCGGTTGCAGGTGCATTCCTGAGCTGGACCGTGTTTGCGGCCGAGATCCCTTATCGCGCGGCAAAAGAAGGCATGTTGCCGGCTGTGTTTGCAACCGAGAACAAGAACGGGTCGCCCGCCGGCTCGCTGTGGATCACCAACATCTTCGTGCAGATCTTCCTGATCGTCACGCTTTACGCAAACTCGACCTATCTCGCTCTGTTCTACATCGCCTCGACCGCCATTCTGGTGCCTTATGTGCTCTCCGGTGCCTATGCCTTCAAACTGGCCCTCAGTGGTGAAGGCTACAGGGAAGGGGAGCGTCGTGGCCGCGACATGTTCACCGGTGCGCTGGCGACCGTCTACGGCGCATGGCTGGTCTATGCGGCCGGTCCCAATTACCTCTTCATGTGCGCGCTGCTCTATGTGGTGGGCATTCCTGTCTATTGGTGGGCGCGGCATGCGCGCGGCGAGAAGGCCTTCTCCGGCATCGAAGCGCTCATCGGCCTCGGCATCGTGGTCGCGGCGGCCATTGCCGGCTATCTGATGTGGACCGGCGCGATCAGCGCCCTGTAACGGTCTCAAGCGTGGGAACACTATGATGAGCGCAAACCCGCAACTTGGCGTCCATTCCGAAACCGGTAAGTTGCGGCAGGTGATCGTCTGCCGCCCCGGCCTCGCCCATCGACGCCTCACGCCCTCCAATTGCCAGGAACTCCTGTTCGACGACGTGTTCTGGGTCAAGCAGGCCCAGAAAGACCACGACGTCTTTTCCGGCCTGATGCGCGACGATGGCGTCGAGGTGCTCGACGTCAACGTGCTCTTGGCCGAAACGCTGGATCTGAAAGACGGCCGGGCTTGGGTACTGGACCAACGCGTCAACGCGGACCATGTCGGCGTGGGCATGATGGAGGAGCTGCGCGCCTGGATGGACGAACTGTCCGGCGCCAAACTGGCCGAATATCTGATCGGCGGCCTGGCGGCGGACGATCTTCCGTTCAAGCCGACCGGCCTCTTCGGTAGCTATCTCGGCCATCATGGCCTGATCCTGCCGCCCTTGCCCAACGCGCTCTTCACCCGCGACAACTCGTGTTGGATCTACGGCGGCGTGACGGTCAACCCGATGTACTGGCCCGCCCGTCGGCCGGAAACGCTGCTCAATACCGCGATTTACAAGTTCCATCCGAAATTCGCCGGCAAGGTCGAGATCCATTGGGGCGACCCGACCAAGGAGCATGGGCTGGCGACTTTGGAAGGCGGCGACGTGATGCCGGTCGGCAACCGCACCGTGCTGGTTGGCATGGGCGAACGCTCGTCTCCGCAGGGGATCGGCCAGCTGGCGGAGGCACTGTTTGCCAAGGGCGTCGTCGACCGCGTACTTGCGTTCCGCATCCCGAAATCGCGCGCGGCCATGCACTTGGATACGGTGTTCACCCTGTGCGGCGGCGATGTGGTGACGACATTCAAGGAGGTCGCGGACGAACTGGTCTGCTATGACATACGGCCGGGGGAGGGCAAGGCGCCGTTGTCCTTCCGCCACGATCCTCGCCCGATCTTCGACATCGTGGCCGAGGTTTTGGGTTACAAGAAACTTCAGATCGTGCCCACCGGCGGCAATACCGACGAAGAACGTGCGCGCGAGCAATGGAACGACGGCAACAATGTGCTGGCCCTGCGCCCCGGCGTGGTGGTCGGCTACGATCGCAATGACGATACCAACGCCGCGCTGAAGGCCGTCGGCATCGAGGTCCTGGCTATTCCGGGCGCCGAGCTTGGCCGCGGCCGCGGCGGTGGACATTGCATGAGCTGCCCGACCATCCGCGATGCGATCTGATTTCAAGGGGTGATCACCATGGCCTTCAATCTGAAAAATCGCAGCTTCCTCACGCTTCGCGACTACACGCCGCGCGAGATCGCCTTCCTGCTGAAACTCGCAGCCGACCTGAAGACCGCCAAATACGCGGGAACCGAGGTTCCCAAGCTTCAGGGCAAGGATATCGTCCTGATCTTCGAAAAGGACTCGACCCGTACCCGCGTCGGTTTCGAGGTGGCGGCCTACGACCAGGGCGCGCGGGTCACCTATCTGGGGCCGACCGGAAGCCATATCGGCCACAAGGAATCGGTGAAGGATACCGCCCGGGTGCTGGGACGGATCTACGATGCGATCGAATATCGCGGGTTCGGCCAGGAGATTGTCGAGGAACTGGCCAAGTATTCCGGCGTGCCGGTCTATAACGGCCTGACCAACGAGTTCCACCCCACGCAGATCCTCGCCGACTTCCTGACGATGCAGGAACATGTCGAAAAGCCGCTGCACCGGGTGTCCTATGTCTTCATGGGCGATGCCGGCAACAACATGGGCGACAGCCTGCTGATCGGCGGGGCCAAGATGGGCATGGATGTGAGGCTTTGCGCCCCAAAGGCTTGCTGGCCCTCGCAGGAGATCCAGGACGAGGCCCAAGCGGTCGCCACCGAGACTGGTGCGCGGGTCATGATCACCGAGAACATCGATGCCGCGGTGAAGGGCGTCGATTTCGTCTACACCGACGTCTGGCTCTCGATGGGCGAGGCGAAGGAAAAATGGGCCGAGCGCATCAAGCTGCTCACGCCCTA
>NZ_JBLQTA010000021.1:0-28107 GCF_048159625.1 Ciceribacter azotifigens
CTATCCCTTGCTGGACAATGGCGTCTGAGGGTTCCGCCGCGCCTTTGCAAATGCGCGATCGGTCGCCATGAAGCGTTCCACCATCGGGGCGATCAGCTTGGCCGGCTCGCCGACAGGCTGGCCCGTCTCCCGGCCCAGGACCTCGGCATAGGCGACGAGGTCGCGATGCACCGGGGCGGGAAGCTCGATGGTGAGTTTGACGGGTCGGTCGTCGGCGATGGGGCCAAGTTTCAGCTTCGCCATATCAGCCTCCGTAGGGCTCGAGGACAAGGTCGCGCGTCACGATCACGCGGACCGGAAAGCCGGGCCGGATGGTCAGCGTCGGCGCCACATTGAGCTGGCGCCGAACGATCTGCTGGCCGGCATCGTTGATCGTGTCCTGCGCACCGCCGCGAATGGCGCTGATGAGGCGATCATTGTCGTCGGCGGCCAGTTCGGCGCCGATGCCGAGCAGGGTCGAGAGCGCGGCCGCCTTGGCGATGTCCCACCAATGATAGTCGACGCCGTCCTCGAGGCCGGCATAGCCTTCAGCGTCCGCGCCTGGCTGGCGCTCGAGCACGATTGAGCGGCCGTTCGGCATGATGAGCCGGTTCCAGACGAGGAGTACGCGCCTTTGGCCGAAACCGACGCCATTGTCGTACTGGCCGATCAGTCGGGTGCCCTGGGGCACGAGCAGCAGCCGGCCGGTCGGGCTGTCATAGACGTTCTCCGTCACCTGCGCGGTGATCTGGCCCGGCAGATCGGAGCGGATGCCGGTGATCAACGCCGCCGGGATGACGGCGCCCGCCTGGAGCACATAGGGAGACGCAGGCGCGGCGATGCGGTCGGGCGAGACGGTGCGGCGGTCGACGGCTGCATTGAGGAAGGCGAGTTGCCGCTCCTGCGCCGAGGGTGTCGCCGGCTGCGGCGCCAGGCCCAGACTGGCGAGGTTCGGCAGGACCGGCTGATTGGACGATGCGGGATCGGAACTCGCAGCTGAAGGCGGGCGGGTCTCGGTCGCAGTAAATAGCCGGCTCGTGCGGGCGGCTTCGATTTCCTGGAGCCGCCGCTGTTCTTCGGCGCTGATGCCCGGGCCCGGCACTGCCGTTCCAGGCACCGGGACGGCCTGGCCGCGGTTCTGTGCGTCGAGGATTGGGCGGCCGAGATCGCCGGGAAGCGGTTGCCCCAGGATCGGACCGGTATAGTCGCGCGGCAGTCCGGCAAGGCCATCCGCCGTCGTGCGGTTCTCGGTCGAGTAGAGCTCCTGCGCTTGGCTGCCGCCGTCGCGGGTCTGGAGCGCGTAGATCAGCGCGCCGCCGATCCCGGCGCAAGCGATGAAGCCGATTCCGGCCAGCACCTTCGGCGACAGCCGCGTGACGCGCGGCGGCTCGGCGCGCAGACGCATGGCGGGCGCCGCCGCGGACTCGCCGGTCAGCGGCCGAGCCTCGTCAGGCTCTGCCCCTTCCTCTTTCCGGGGATCATTGTCACTCACGACGCGGGCCTCCCATCGGTGCGCACGATGCGGACGCGCTTCTGGGAACTGCCGGCGCCGAAGCGCAGCTCGGCGGCGGCGAACGGCCGGTCGACGATCATGTATTTGCCGCGCACGCGGTAATTCACCAATTCCGAGCTATTGCCCTCCGGCCCGACGACGAACAGCGGCGGCATCTCGCCCTGGCCGATCCCGCGCGGGAACTCGATGAAGACCTGCCGGCCGTCGTCATAGGCGCGCAACGGTCGCCACGGCGCCCGGTCGCCTTCGACCGCATAGCGGAAATTGATGTTGGCGAGATCGACGCCAGTGGCGACGGGCTGGGCAGCCTGGGCTTCGGCATTCTGCCGGCGGAGCGCAATCAGCTGGTCCTGCGGATATTGCCAGGAGACCGAGGCCATATAGGTCCGCTCGGTCGAGCGGAGCTCCATGTGGTAGGTGCGCCGGTCGGTGTTGATGACGAGATTGGTGGTGAGGTCTGCGCGTGTCGGCTTCACCAGGATGTGGATCTGTTTCGTCGCGCCCGATCCGCTCTCGGTATCGCCAATGATCCAGCGCACGGTGTCGCCGGCGGCGACGGGACCGGAGCCGACGAGCTGCTCGCCCGGCTGGAGCGCGATATCGGTGATCTGGCCAACGGCGGTATAGACCTGATAGAGGGCTCCTCCCGTGAAGGGATAGACCTGCATCGCATTGATGAAGCCGTCGCGCACCGGCTGTACGCGCGCGGCGGCGTTGGCTTGATTGACCCGCGCGGCAGGGTCGGTCGGCTCGGGCGTGCGGCGTGATTCCTCGACTGGTTTCATTTGCCCTGGCAGCGGCAGCGGTTTCGGCAGTTCCACCACCTGCATCGGCGCGGGCGGATCGGCGCGCAGCGTTGCCGGCGCTGCGTCATCATAGGAAATCTCGGGCGGCCTGTGCGTCGTCGCACAACCGGCGAGCGCGGTCGTGCAAAGCAGGAGAAACGGCAGCGCGGATTTGCGCAAGTGCGGAACTACGATTGTGGGGAAAGCCGTGTTTCCGGCTTTGTGGAAATGCGGCTTCATTGCCCAAGCTCCCGTGACCAGTTGATGGCGTTGACGTAGATGCCGAGCGGGTTGGCCCGGAGTTTCTCGGTGTCGCGCGGCGGCTGCACGACGACGGTGAGGATGGCGGTCCAGCGCGAGGTCTCGGCGAGCGCGCCGTCCTGATAGCGGCGCTCGGTCCAGGCGACGCGGAAAGACTCGGGCGACGCCCGGATGACGCTGGAGACGTCGATGGCGACCTGCTGCCTGCCAACCCTGGTGAAGGGATCATTCGAGCGGGCATAATCGTTGAGCGCCATCGCGCCCCGGTCGGTCGTGAAGTCGTAGGCGCGCAGCCAGTTCTGCCGCACGATGATCGCGTCGGCCGGAATCGAGCGGACCTGCTCGATGAAGCGGGCAAGGTGCCAGGCGATCTGGGGATCGGTCGGGCGATAGTCGGCGACCGCCGGGGCCACCGCATGCGCCTGGCCGAGATTGTCGACCTGCACCACCCAGGGGACGATGGTGCCGCGCCCCGACTGCCAGACAAGAGCCGCGGCGAATCCGGCCGAGAGGATCAGGCAGCCGAAGGCCATCAGCCGCCAATTCCTCGCCTGGACGCGCGCCGAGCCGATGCGCTCGTCCCACACCTGCGCGGCCTTCTGGTAGGGCGTTTCCGGCTCGGGCGTCCTGCCGTAATGGGTGGATGGTCGTTTGAACATCAGCGATCACTTTCGGAAAGGTTGATGGAAGAGCCCGAGCCATGGCTGTCGCCCGCACGGACGGCGTGCGCGGCGGCGGAAACGCCGTGACTCATGGTCTGGGAGCGCTTCATCCGCCTGGCCCAATCCGGCGGGCCGTCAGCCCGAGCGGACGCATCGGCCCCGCCTCCGCCGATCGTGCCCATGGTCGAAGTGCCGCCCGTGAATTCGAGGGCGGATTTGCCGCCCTCGGCGAAGCTCGACTTCATGGCTTGGGAGGTGCGCGTTGCCGCACGGCGAAGGGGCGATATGGCCGCGCCGCCCGCCGCGTGGGCAACGGCGCCAAGGCCGGAAGCCACACTCGCGGCGCCCGTCTGGCCTGCGGCGCCGAGGCTGTAGGCGGTCGATGCGCCGCCAGCGAGCGCGGCCCCGCCACGCGCGGCGGCGGCTCCGCCGGACAGGGCGGCCGCGCCTCCACGAAGCGCCATGCCGCCTGTCGCTCCCGCCGCCACCATCACACCGCCAGCCGCGAGGCCGGCACCGACCGCGGCGCCCGCGCCGAGCTGCGGGCCGCCGGAGACGAGACCATTGGCGATGCCGGGGCCGAAGATGCCGAGGCCGAGCAGCGACAAGGCGGCGAGCACGATCGCCATCGCCTCGTCGATGGTCGGGGTCGCGCCGCCGAAGCCAGCGGTGAATTCGGAAAAGAGCGTCGAGCCGATGCCGATGATGACGGCGAGCACGAGAACCTTGATGCCCGACGATATGATGTTGCCGAGCACCCGTTCGGCCATGAAGGCGGACTTACCGAAGAGGCCGAAGGGAATGAGCACGAAGCCCGCGAGCGTCGTCAGCTTGAACTCGATCAGCGTGACGAACAGCTGGACGGCGAGGATGAAGAAGGCGAGCAACACCAGCGCCCAGGCGAGGAACATGCAGGCGATCTGGATGAAGTTCTCGAAAAAGGACCAGTAGCCCATCAGGTCGGAGATGGAGTCGAGCAGCGGCCGGCCGGCATCGAGGCCGGTCTGCGCCACCTTGCCGGGACGCAGGAGGTCGGCAGTCGAGAAGCCGGTCCCGCTCGCCTTGAGGCCGAGGCCGGCGAAGCTCTCGAAGACGATGCGGGCGAGATTGTTCCAGTTGGAGATGATGTAGGCGAAGACGCCGACGAACAGGGTCTTCTTGACGAGGCGCGCGATGATGTCGTCGTCGGCGCCCCAGCTCCAGAACAGCGCGGCCAGCGTCACGTCGATGACGATCAGCGTGGTCGCGATGAACGCGACCTCGGATCCAAGCAGGCCGAACCCGCTGTCGATGTAGCGGGTGAAGACCTCGAGGAAATGGTCGATGACGCCGGTCCCGCCCATGATGCCTATCGCGTCTCTGAAGGTGATGCCGACGGCGGGACGGCGGGCGATGAGCCGGGTGTGAGAAAGCGCTCGCGGTTGTCCGCCCAGGCGCGCAGGCAGGCGGGATCGCGCGTTGCCGCCTCGCCGAGGCGCTGACAGCGCCTCAATTCATCGCGGAGCGGATCGGCCGAGGATGTCCCGGCCGGTCTCTCAGACCGGGCGGCCGGCTCTTCCTCCTTGCGGGTCAGCTCGATCGCCGTCGCGGTGATCGCCACCGCGACGAACACGATGGCGCCGAGGCGGGCCAGTATCTTGCCGTCCATGACCCCGGCCTCAATTGCCGTTCTGGAACATGCGGGCATTGCCGGGCTGGTAGCCGACGCCCGGCGTCAGGAACCGCCGGCGCTGCTCGCGCCCCTGTTCGGCTGCTGCGGCACGCTCGGCTTCGGAGAGCGCCTGCGCCCGGCCGTTGGCGGCGACCACGGCGGTAAGGTCGGCGAGCTGCTGCGCCTGGAGCGCGAGAAGCTGGTTGCCGGCCTGAGTTGCTTGCAGCGCGCCGGCGGCATTCTGGCTCTGGCCGACGAGCGCCGACATCTGCGCGCGGTTGGTGTCGATATTGCCGACGACACCCGCCTGGACGCGCATCGCATCCTGAAGTCCGGCGACGGTATTCTGCCAGCGCTCGCGCGCCTGGGTGACGAGTTGCTGGTCCGAAGCCGTGAGCGAGGCTTTGCCATAGGTCGATTGGAACGCCTGGTCGATCTGCTGGACGTCGAAGGCGATCTTCTGCGCCTGATTCAGGAGCTGCTGCGTGCGTTGCACCGATTGCTGGAGCTGCTGCAGCGACGAGTAAGGCAGGCTGGCTAGGTTGCGCGCCTGATTTATCAGCATCTGCGCTTCGTTCTGAAGCGAGGTGATCTGGTTGTTGATCTGCTCCAGCGCCCGCGCCGCCTGCAGCACGTTCTGCGCATAGTTGGTCGGGTCGTAGACGATCCAGGCGGCGGCCGCCGGCTGCACGAACAGGGGAGAGACGGCGACGGGCAGCGCCAAGATGGTCGCGGCGAGAAACGCCGCGCGGGAACGACGGACAATCATGGCTTGATCTCCAGGTTGGTGAGGTCGGGAATGAGGTCGGCGGCCCAGGCGACATCGCGGTGGCGCAGCCACGCGGCAAGGAAGCCGTCGCGGCCCTCGCTCTCGAGGATGCGCGCGATAGCAGCCTGGTCGGTCTTGGATGACGCGGCGCAGAGCGCGAGCGCGACCTCGCTCAGGCCCAGCTCGAAGAGCCTGTTGCCGCGCCGCGACTGGCAGTAGTAGTCGCGCTTGGGCATGGCGCGGGCGAGGATCTCGATCTGCCGGTCGTTGAGGCCGAAGCGGCGATAGATGGCCGTGATCTGCGGCTCGATCGCCCGCTCGTTCGGCAGCAGCAGCCGGGTCTGGCAGCTTTCGATGATCGCCGGCGCGATTGCCGAGCCGTCGATGTCGGAGAGCGATTGCGTGGCGAAGACGACGGAAGCGTTCTTCTTACGCAGCGTCTTCAGCCACTCGCGGAGCTGGCCGGCGAAGCCCTCGTCATCGAGGGCGAGCCAGCCTTCGTCCACGATCAGCAGCGTGGGGCTGCCGTCGAGGCGGTCCTCGATGCGGTGGAAGAGATAGGCGAGCACGGCTGCTGCCGCGCCGGTGCCGATCAGCCCCTCGGTCTCGAACGCCTGTACCGAGGCAGATCCGAGATGTTCGGATTCCGCGTCGAGCAGCCGGCCGTAGGCGCCGCCGACGCAATAGGGCCTGAGCGCCTGCTTCAAATCGTTCGATTGCAGCAGCACGGCGAGCCCCGTGATCGTCCGCTCGCCGACGGGTGCGCTGGCGAGCGAGGTCAGCGCCGACCAGAGATGCTCCTTGACGTCAGGCGTGATGGCGATGCCCTCGCGCATCAGGATCGCGACGATCCAGTCGGCCGCCCAGGCGCGCTCCGGCACGTCATTGATGCGCGCGAGCGGCTGCAGCGAGACGGACGTCTCCGCACCTTCGGTCAGCCCGCCGCCGAGATCGTGCCAGTCACCACCCATGCCCAGCGCCGCGGCGCGGATCGAGCCGCCGAAGTCGAAGGCGAAGACCTGGGCTTGCGGGTAGCGCCGGAACTGGAGCGCCATCAGGGCCAGCAGCACCGACTTGCCGGCGCCGGTCGGGCCGACGACGAGGGTGTGGCCGACATCGCCGACGTGAAGGGAAAACCGGAACGGGGTCGAGCCCTCTGTCTTGCCAAAGAGCAAGGGGGGAGCAGCGAAGTGCTCGTCCCGTTCCGGCCCCGCCCACACCGCCGACAGGGGGATCATGTGGGCAAGGTTGAGCGTCGAGATCGGCGGCTGGCGGACATTGGCGTAGACATGGCCGGGCAGCGAGCCGAGCCAGGCATCGACGGCGTTGATCGTCTCCGGCATCGCCGTGAAGTCGCGGCCCTGGATGACCTTCTCGACGAGCCGCAACTTCTCCGCCGCGATCCGGGGATCGTCGTCCCAGACGGTGACGGTTGCCGTCACATAGGCTTGCCCCGCGAAATCCTGCCCGAGCTCCTGCAGCGCGAGATCGGCATCGGCGGCCTTGTTCGCCGCATCGGTGTCGACCAGGGCCGAGGCCTCGTTGGTCATCACCTCCTTGAGGATGGCGGCGATCGACTTGCGCTTGGCGAACCACTGTCGCCGGATTCTGGTGAGCAGCCTGGTGGCGTCGGTCTTGTCGAGAAGGACGGCGCGCGTCGACCAGCGATAGGAAAAGGCGAGCCGGTTGAGTTCGTCCAGGATGCCGGGCGTGGTTGCGGTCGGGAAGCCGACGATCGTCAGAACCCGCAGATGCGCGTTGCCGAGGCGCGGTTCGAGGCCGCCGGTGAGCGGCTGATCCGCCAGCAGCGCGTCGAGATACATCGGAATTTCGGGGACGCGGACGCGGTGGCGCCGGCAAGAGACGGTCGAATGGAGATAGGTCAGCGTTTCGGCGTCGTCGAGCCAGGCACACTCGGGCATGAAGCCTTCGACGAGCTGGAGGATGCGGTCGGTGCGATCGACGAAGCCGCGCAGAACCTCGTGAGGGTTGATGCCGGTCTGTTCGCGGCCCTCGTAGAGCCAGGTCTCGGCGCGCGCAGCGTCCTCGGCCGGCGGCAGGTAGACGAAGGTCAGGAAGTAGCTCGACTCGAAATGCGCGCCGTCCTCCTCGAAGGCCGCTTTGCGCTCGGCGTCAACCAATGCCGATGCGGGATCGGGAAAGCGGCTTGCCGGGTAAGCGCCAACGGGATGGCGCTCAGCTTCAACGAAGATCGCCCAGCCCGAGCCCAGGCGGCGAAAGGCGTTGTTGAGCCGCCCGGCCACGGCGACCAGCTCGGCCGGGACGGCGCTATCGAGATCTGGGCCACGAAAGCGCGCCGTGCGCTGGAAGCTGCCGTCCTTGTTGAGGATGACGCCTTCGCCCACGAGCGTGGCCCAGGGCAGAAAGTCAGCGAGACGGGCGGCGGTGCGACGATATTCGGCGAGGTTCATCATGGGCCGGTCTCACACGCTCAGATGGCTGGGGATGCGGAGGTGCCGGCGCACCACGTCGACGAACATCGGATCGCGTTTGGCCGCCCACACCGCAGCGAAATGGCCGATGGCCCAGAGGCCGATCCCGACCAGCCACAGGCGCAGGCCGAGGCCGAGCGCCGCGGCCAGCGTCCCGTTCAGGATGGCGATCGAGCGCGGGGCGCCGCCGAGCAGGATGGGCTCGGTCAGCGCCCGGTGGACCGGCACGGAGAATCCGGGGACCTCGTCCATCAGACGAGCGCCCCGCCGCCGAAGGAGAAGAAGGAGAGGAAGAACGAGCTGGCCGCAAACGCGATCGACAGGCCGAACACGATCTGAATCAGCCTGCGGAAGCCGCCCGAGGTGTCGCCGAAGGCCAGCGTCAGGCCGGTGACGATGATGATGATGACCGCGATGATCTTGGCGACCGGCCCCTCGATCGACTGAAGGATCGACTGGAGCGGCGCCTCCCATGGCATCGACGAGCCGGAGGCGTGGGCGGCCGGCGCCAGCATCATGCTGAGGAAGGCGACCGAGGTCGCCGTCGCGATGTGACGGCGGATACGCGAAAGGCGGTGGATCATGTGGGAGCTCCTGTGGCTGGGACTGCGGGGGTGACGCGGTAATCGCCGTGCGCGTCGAGCCCATCGACGCGGGCGAGTTCGGCGAGGCGGCGGGATGAGCCGCGGCCGGCGAGGACGGCCACGAGATCGATCGTCTCGGCAATCAGCGCTCTGGGCACGGTGATGACGGCTTCCTGGATGAGCTGTTCCAGCCGGCGCAGTGCGCCGATGGCGCTGCCGGCATGAATGGTGCCGATCCCGCCCGGATGGCCGGTGCCCCAGGCTTTGAGGAGATCCAGCGCCTCGCTCCCACGCACCTCGCCGATCGGGATGCGGTCGGGGCGCAGGCGCAGCGACGAGCGCACGAGATCGGAAAGCGAAGCGACGCCATCCTTGGTGCGCAGCGCCACGAGGTTCGGCGCGGCGCATTGCAGTTCGCGTGTGTCCTCTATCAGCACCACCCGGTCGGACGTCTTCGACACCTCCGCCAGCAATGCGTTCGTGAGCGTCGTCTTGCCGGTCGAAGTGCCGCCGGCGACCAGGATGTTGCGCCGGTCGGCGACGGCCCCGCGCAAGATCGCGGCTTGATCGGCGACCATGATTCCGCCGGCGACATAGTCGTCGAGCGTGAACACGGCGACGGCGGGCTTGCGGATGGCGAAGGCAGGCGCGGCGACCACGGGAGGGAGAAGCCCCTCGAACCGTTCCCCCGTCTCGGGCAGTTCGGCCGA
This sequence comes from Ciceribacter azotifigens, assembly GCF_048159625.1. Classification (NCBI taxonomy): domain Bacteria; kingdom Pseudomonadati; phylum Pseudomonadota; class Alphaproteobacteria; order Hyphomicrobiales; family Rhizobiaceae; genus Ciceribacter; species Ciceribacter azotifigens. The sequence goes on from NZ_JBLQTA010000021.1 coordinate 9,368, forward strand.
AACGCGCGGAGCGCCTGGATGGACCTCGGCGCCGACATGGTGGGCGACGAGCCGGACGATGCGTTCGCCATCGGCCGGTGACAGCCGCTCCCCCGTATCAGAAAGCCCTTCGGAAAGACGGTCGATCCAGAGCCGCCCGTCGGGGTTGAGCATCACCTCGACGATCGACGGGTCTTCCAGGAAGCCCGCTATGGCGGAACCGAGCGCGGTGCGGAGCATGCGCGCGCCCCGCAATATCGCCTCGGATGTTGCCTGAGAAGCCGCCACGTCGTCCCCGTTCTCTTGCGGGACCGCAGACGCGCGGCCCTGGATCGGGGATTATTAGAAGAGGCAGAAGTTGGGCCTCCGCAACAAGGCCGTGGGCGTAGTAGTAGTGTGGCGTGGAAATACAGGGAAACGGCGGAGCGACCGAAGACTTGAGATCGGGGGAATGACGACTATCCGCCGTCTTCCGTGCCCGGCACGTCCTCCGAAATCTCCTGCCGGAGCTTCGGCCCCTTGGCGAGTCGACGGCCGAGGGCGGTCACAAAGGCATCATAGCGCTCGCCGGCCTTGGCACGGGCTGCCGCCTGTGCCGGCTCCGGCAGTGGCGGATTGGTCGTCAGCCAGAAGCGGACAAAGACCGCGAGCGTCTCGACGGCAATGCCGAGGTCGCGTTCCATCCGGGTGATCCGGCGGTCGAGTTGGTCGAGGCGTCTGGTGGTCGCGGCCTCTTGCCGCTCGGCGGCGTCTGGCGACAGGAAAGAGGCGATCGCGGCCTCGGCGATCAGCGAACGGGAATGGTCACGCCGCGCGGCATAGTCGGCGAGATTCTTCATAACGTCGGGATCGAGATAGACCGACAGGCGCTGTTTCTTCGGAGGCTTCTTCATGGTGGTCTCACATCTCGATGCCGTCGCCGGGATTGAGCGAGGCCTGGCGGGCGACCTGACGCATGCGCTGGTCGATCCGGCTGATGCGCGCGGCATCGTCCTCCATGTCATCGTCCGGATCGGGCGCGAACTCGTTGTCGATCGGCTCTTTCCTCTCGACCGTCTTCGACGTGCACAATTCGGGCTGATGCCGGCGTTCCGATCCGGTCGGATCGTCGTCGTCCTGGCTGTCGCGCGGCGGCGTCTCCTCGATCTCGGGACGCGGCGGCAGCGGCAGCGCGCTCCAATCGTCGGCCTTGGCCACCTTGGGCTTCGCCAGCGCCGGTGGCGGCAAGATCCGCTCCTGAAAGCGGGCATCCTCATAGTAGCGGGCCTTCTTCGCCCGGATCGGCGGCGTGCCGGCGACCATGACGATTTCGTCGGCGGGCGGGAGCTGCATCACCTCGCCAGGCGTCAGCAGCGGCCGTGCGGTCTCCGAGCGCGAGACCATGAGGTGGCCGAGCCAGGGCGATAAACGATGCCCGGCATAGTTCTTCATCGCCCGCATTTCCGTCGCCGTGCCGAGCGCGTCTGAGACGCGCTTTGCCGTGCGCTCGTCATTGGTGGCGAAACTGACGCGGACATGGCAGTTGTCGAGGATCGAGTTGTTCGGGCCGTAGGCCTTCTCGATCTGGTTCAGCGATTGCGCGATCAGGAAGCTCTTGAGGCCGTAGCCCGCCATGAAGGCGAGTGCGCTCTCGAAGAAGTCGAGGCGGCCCAGAGCGGGGAACTCGTCGAGCATCAGCAGCAATCGATGCCGTCCGGCCTTCGCCTGCAGGTCCTCGGTCAGCCGCCGGCCGATCTGATTGAGGATCAGCCGGATCAACGGTTTGGTGCGATTGATGTCGGAAGGCGGCACGACCAGATAGAGCGTGGTCGGCCGCGCGCCGCCGACGATGTCGGTGATACGCCAGTCGCAGCGGCGCGTGACCTCGGCCACAACGGGATCGCGGTAGAGGCCGAGGAACGACATGGCGGTGGACAGCACGCCCGAGCGCTCGTTGTCGGATTTATTGAGGAGCTCGCGCGCGGCGCTGGCGATCACCGGATGCGGACCGGCGTCGCCGAGATGCGCGGTCTTCATCATGGCGGCCAGCGTCGACTCGATCGGCCGCTTCGGGTCCGAGAGGAAGGCGGCGACGCCCGCCAGCGTCTTGTCGAGCTCGGCGTAAAGCACGTGCAGGATCGCGCCGACGAGAAGCGCGTGGCTGGTCTTCTCCCAATGGTTCCGCTTCTCCAGCGAGCCCTCGGGGTCGACCAAAATGTCGGCGATGTTCTGGACGTCGCGGACCTCCCACTCGCCGCGACGGACCTCAAGCAGCGGATTGTAGGCAGCAGACTTCGCATTGGTCGGGTCGAATAACAGCACCCGGCCATGCCGCGCGCGGAAGCCGGCGGTGAGTTGCCAGTTCTCGCCCTTGATGTCGTGGACGATTGCCGAGCCCGGCCAGGTCAGCAGTGACGGCACGACGAGGCCGACGCCTTTGCCGGAGCGGGTCGGCGCGAAGCAAAGCACATGCTCCGGACCATCGTGACGCAGATAGGCGCGATCAAGCTTGCCGAGCACGACGCCGTCGGGTCCGAGGAGACCGGCGGCCTTAACCTCTTCCGGCCGTGCCCATCGGGCCGAACCGTAGGTTTCGACATTCTTCGCCTCGCGGGCGCGCCAGACCGACATGCCGATCGCGACGGCGATCGAGATGAAGCCGCCGGACGCGGCGATGAATGCGCCCTCGATGAAAATCTCCGGCGCATAAGCGTCGTAGAAGTACCACCACCAGAAGAAGGCAGGCGGGTAGTAGACAGGCCACCCGGCGAGTTCGAACCACGGCCGACCGAGCTGCGGCTGGAAGCCGAGCTGCCAGGCCGTCCACTGCGTCGCCGCCCAGGTCGTGGAGAGCACGATGAGAAAGACGACGAGGATCTGGCCCCAGAGGATTTTGGTCGCGGACACCGGTTCTTCTCCTTTGCAAGAAGAGGTCGGCCGCGACGGCGGTTGGTTTCAAGGCCCGGAGATGGATCGTTCAAGCTGGTCGTACTCTGGCGTGCAGAAACAGGGAAAAGCGAAACTCTACGGTCTCTGATTTTCATTTCGGCGCGGTTCTACGCCAGGCGCCCTTAGAATAGCGGACATTTTCGACTCAATACCGTACTTCTCAACAAAAGCCTTGATTTCCAGATGCTCGTTCTGCGACGCATAGGGGCTCGTCATGATCTGGCTAATGACAGCGGCCGGATCGATCTCAATGAAAAACGCATCTTGTACTGGTTGTCTATCCAGCCAAAGAAGTCGGATTTCGCTCTCGAATCTGAATGCATTACGCTTGTGCAGCAGCATGGAAGCGGCAGTTCTGGTAACCTCCTTTGCCGACCCTGAATTTACGGCCGTCGCGGCTTCCAAGAGCCTTTTCTCCCCCCGATAGCGCACCTTGCCCAGATAGAGCGTGCCGGCCTGACCTCCAATCAGGCTTCGTCCGGCATCTAGAATGGCTCTCAACTGGCAACGAATCCTCACAATCGGCTCGTTCCTGCGGAACCCCGCCATACGCCAGCGCGGTTCATCATATTTGCCTAAGGTCCAGCACAGGCCATATGCCTGTATGCCTGAGAGACTGCTCTTTCTGCCAACGAGCGTATCGCACCACCATTTCTCATACGGGTCGTCCCATGACCGTACTGGAGAAAGTCGTAACCTGCCGGTTTCGAATATCGATTTCGCAAAAGGCCACTGCAGCATGTGGTAGACATACGCGCTCTCATTGAGACTGGCGTCGTACATGACTTTGCTTCCACCGTTCCCGCGGTGAAAAGTCTTCCAAGCGAACTTTTGGTCTGTATTGTTAATCGACATCGCCATCTGGCCAAGCGTTAGAGTCCTCTAGCTGCGCGCCGCTTCCTGCTGCTGCTGCTGATCTTCGGACTCCATTTCGTCTAATTCTTCGGGATCAGTTTCTGCAATCGTACCGGAAAGATATTTTTCATACGTCTTCTTCAGATATTTGAGAGAGCTATCTTTGTCGACGTTAGCTTGAAGATGTTCTTGAATGAACTTCATCCTCGATTTGCACTCCGCAACCACTTCTGCCCACGTCTTCACCCACACTTCTATTTTGCCGTCTTCGGACTGGAAGATTTGGCCCCTTGGCTTGCCCTTCTGTCGCGTCTCGACGCGGGCATATGCGTCCAAGTCGTTGGAGAGCACCCAGAAGCTCCATCGGGTGCTCAAGTGCCGAAACCTCTCGTCGTCCGCGACCGTGAAGGCATACTTCTTCACCTGCGTGATTTCGTCGGCTCCAACCTTGACAGACGGCCTCTTGAGCTCGACCACGAGGTGCTCACGCTCGTCGGCGTGATTCTGCGGCACCGATCTGGACAGCATGAGGTCTACTATTCCGGTCTTCCCGTCGATTCGCTTCACGGGCTGATCGATCACTGTATCTTCGCCAATCAGCTTGCGGTGCTTGCGCAAGACTTCTGTCAACGACTGGTCATCAACGGTGAGGTTGAACTCCTCGCCAAATATCCAGGTGTTGTTCTCCGCAATCATGCGGTGGAGTTGACTCCGCTCCTTCAGCAGCTTCTTGCTGTCGGGGTCGAAGAGCAGGGTCTCAAGCCCGTGGACGAACTTAAGCCGGTCCGCCACCAGCTTCGAAGCGCTGATGACGTTCGCCAGGTCCGCCTCTTCCAGAAGCTTGGAGAGCTCCTTCTGTGTCTTCTCCGGTAGGTCGAGCACCTCGGTAAGGATGTGCTGGAGCTCATCCGGCCCCCGCTCGATCGCCTGTCTCAGCATGCGCAGCTGGAACGCCTTGGTGCGCTTGCTTTGTTCGGCGAAGTCCTGAAGATGCTTATTGACGTTCAGGGCGACGATGTCGAACACTTGCCGTTCCGCCCTCTCGACCGTCGTCTGAGGCTCGGCACGATAGGGATAGATCTCCTCGGCCTTCCACTGGTCGATCTCTGACTGCGCGGCCTCGACCTCCTTGGCACGGAAATACGCCTTGATACGCTCCGACGCCTCGTCATAGGCCGCCTGGAGGGGTGCGTTCATCTCCGCAAGGTCAAGAAGGCCCTGCTCCTGTAGGGCACCTATGAAGCCCGACTTCAAATAGGCAGAGAACTGAAACCCGGGGGTGTGGAATTTTGGCGTGAGCCGATGAAAGGGGAAGCCTTCAGGGCCGCATAGGAAGAACCACCGCTCCGATGCGGACGTCCACTGTATGACCTCCACCTCCGCTGCATATTGCTTGCCATCCTCCTCAATGGGTGACAGCTCAAACTTCTCCCGGCTGGCTATGAGCTTAGACGGATCGAGGCGCTCTCCCTCAACGAAGACGCCCACGTCGGTGTAATCGGTCAAATACAGCGCAAAAATCTCCGAGAGCGACTGGACGGCGTATTGAGACTCGAGAGATCGGTAGGTTCTGTCGAGCTCCGAGATTTGCACCTCGACGCCAGTCCCCAATGCGAGATCCACCTTCACCGGCTCGGTCACCCGAACGTCCACAAGGTCGTCGCGTAGGACCGTGATTTTGTATCCGAGGAGTTGATCGCCCTCGCGGTATCGGACGGCCCAATCTGCTACCCGCCCTAAGGCAAGCGCCTTGAAGCGGCCCTTACCTTCTTTCCCGTGCAGGATGCGGCCCTTAATCTTCGACCGATTCCCGTGCGCCTTCCAAGAGCCGCCGAGTTTCCCGAATACAGCCTCAACGTCGGAATGGGGGATGCCATGACCGTTGTCCCGAACAGTTATCGAGCGCATGGCGATGTCGTCAGACTCGATCTCCACGTCTATCCGTGTTGCGTCGGCGTCCACGGCGTTCCAGATGAGTTCGGCTACGGCCTGAATGGGCTTCGCGCTGGCGAGCTTCTTTATGTGGTCGCCTTCGACCCGGACCCGATAGTGCGCTTCAACCATTGATCCCCCGCAAAGCCGACGGAATAGAACAAATAATGAACCCACACAACGGGCTCGATTTCAACTCGTTCTTACGTGTTGAAAACGCAAATGAACCTCATCACCATAATGCGGTCAGTTGTTCTTGCCCATCTACGGAAGTGAAACCCTGATTGTGTTCGCCTTCAAGGTTCTCCCGGATACGGAACCGAACTAAAGGCCGAGGCCCCGTCTCCGCCCAAAGCCCCAGTCGATACCGCCGTCGCCGCGCGCGACGCCGGAGACGTGGCGACCGAGCTGTTTTTCCAGCGAAGGTGACCAGGGGACCAGTTGGAACCCGAGACCGTCGTCGATCATGGCGAATCGGCCGGAGGCAAGCGCGAAGCGTTGCCGGTAGGTGCCGGCGACATATTCGCCGGTGACGGATCGGCTGAACGGCCGGCCGGTCTCGACAGCGAGCTTCTCGCCAAGCGCCTCCACCTCACGACGGCGCAGCGTATCGATCAGGTTGCGCGCGAAGATCACACTGCGGCCCTGCCGCTCGGCGAGACCCTGTTCGATGAGATGCTCCGCCCGGGCGTTCATCGCCTCGCGTATATCGGCGCCAAACCCGCCGCCGCCGAGCGCGACCGGCTCGCGGGCGATGGCCTGACGGTCGAGCCAGGTGGCGCCGGTCGCCGTCACTTGTTGTTCGACGGAAAGGTCGGAGCGCACGGCGAGCGCCACCCGCCTCCGCCCTCGTGCGTCATCGAAGTTCCGCAACTCGACAATCGAGCCCGGCGCACTGTCGCCGGCAGCGTCGAGGTCGGGGAGTTTGATATGGTGGGTCCGTCCATCGACGCCGTCGACCACGGCATAGGCGGTGCCCTTCAATTCGTCGTCGAGGCCGCGATCGACCAGCCGGCCGATGACCGGATCGTCGAGGCTCTCGCCGGCCAGCACATAGGCCGACGCGCCACGTTCGATGCCTCGCTCCATCAGGCTGCGATGAATGCGCTTGATGATGTCGCCACGCTCGCCGAGTTCGCGCAGCGTCGCCTCCGCGTTCTCGGACAGGACCCATTGGCCCGGGCCGATCTGGTCGGCGAGCCCGAGGGATTCGAGCTTGCGCAGGCGGCCGACCTTCAGCGCATGGAATTCGTCGGGCTGCCGGTCGGGGTGCGGCGCGAGGTCGATGACGCCGGTGCGATAGCCGTCGCGGGCGAGCTGTCGGTCGAGCTGTGTCCAGCGTTCGGTATCGATCTGGCGTTCGAGCGTCCGGCGGATTTCGTGATCGGTGCGCGGTCCCAACTCCTGCGTGATCAGATCCTGGGCGCGGGCGCGCATCCCTTCCTTGATGTAATCGCGGGAGATGACGAGGTCCTGGCCGTCATCAGCGCGGCCGCGCACGATGACATGCACATGAGGGTGCTCGGTGTTCCAGTGATCGACGCCGACCCAGTCGAGCTTCGTGCCGAGATCCTTCTCCATCTGGCCCATCAGTTCACGCGTGAAGGTCTTGAGATCGGACATCTCCACCGCGTCTTCGGGTGAAACGATGAAGCGGAAGTGATGGCGATCGTCCTGACAGCGTTCGGCGAATGCCTTGGGATCGGCATCGTCGGTCTCGGGACCGAACAGCCGGGCCTTCTCCCCTTCCCGGGTGACGCCCTCGCGCCGGAGGTAGCCGAGATGCGCGGCCAGCGGCGCGGACCGTGCCGTGTGGCGCACGACGCGGGTCTTGATGACGGCGCCGCGCGAGCGGCCGGTCAGCAAACGGTTCGCCTGCACGCTGGCGCGCACGCCGCGCCCGAAGCGCGAGCGGTTGCCAGGCGTGATCTTGCCCGAACGCGAGACGCGGCCGCCGGCCTTCTGGGCGGCGGCGAGCGCCTGGGCTATGAAGGGCCTCGCTCGCTGGGAACCCGAGGAGCGGATGCGGCCAGGGCGGATGCGGAAATCGTCCTCGCCGCTCATGGCCGGACCTCTGCACATCGCATCAACGCGCGGAAATTCCTGTGAAAACGCCGAATACGCGAGGTTCGCCGATCAGGCGCACCTCGCGTATTCGCTGCGCAAGCCATTGAAAAACCACGACCGGACCAAGCCGCACCTCGCGGCCTTTTATCCCGCCATCGTCCGGTCGTGTTGCCTGCCTCCGGCCCCCGCACCCTCCATGATGCGCCGCGCCACGCCAGACTGCGATTGCAGGAGAACGCCGTCATCACCGTGCTCGCGCGCTTGACCGGGCGACGAACAGGCCGCTCGACTGCGGCGCGATGGCCGAAGCATCGCGTACGCCAAGCGCATCCGAAGCGTCACCGGAACGATCGTCGGAGTGCACAGAACCGGCAGCTGGCGTGGCATCCGCGCGGGCGACAAAGAGCGGCGCACGGGTCCATGACAATGGCTCGGCGGTGGCAACGGTGACGGGCCCGGCGATATCCCCGCCGCCGACAAGAGGTGCGAGCGCGGCGACATAGGCGCGGGTTTCGGCCGGCAAGGAACGCGCTCCCGCCAGATATTCCTCGTAGCGGCCGGGACCAGCATTGTAGGCGGCGAGGAAGCCGGGCGAGCCGTAGCGGTCGTGCATTTCGCGTAAGTAAGCCGCGCCCGCCAGGATGTTGTCGCGCGGGTCGTAAGGATCGCTGCCGAGCTGATGCCGCACGCGCAAGTCCGCCCAGGTATCGGGCATGATCTGCATCAAGCCCATGGCGCCGGCGGACGAGATCGCGCGCACGTCGCCCGCGCTCTCCGCGCGCATCACCGCCCAAATCCATGCGGCCGGAACGCCGAAGCGCTGCGAGGCTTCGGCGACATGAGCGGCGTGAGGGTCGGCCGAAGCCGGCCGTTCCAGCGGCGCGATCTGCGCCAGCGTGGCGGCCGGCGGTACGACGGCGAATGCGAGGCCGGAAAGGAGAAGGAAGGTGATGCAGCGGGCGGCGCGAAGCTGCCCGGCGACATCGTGACTGCGGAAGATCGGCATGGCCTCACTCCCGCTCGCCGCGTCTGGGCGGCCGGTTCCAGTGCAGCGACCAGGCCGACTTGTCGTCGCCGGACTGGAACAGGTTGGCGCGGATCGGCTGCTTGAAGGCGGGATCGTCGATGAGCAGCGAGACATAGTCGCCCGCCTTCTCGCCGGTGCGTTTCCAGGCGGCGCCAACTTCCGGACCGACCTCCGGCCCGTCGACATCGCCGAGATGGATGCGATAGTCGGGCGTGTTCTCGGCGTCGGAATGCTCGGCGGGAACGAGCACCAATTCGACATCAAGCGTGAGCGTATGGATGCGCCCGGAATAGCCGGATTTGGTGCGAGTGAATCGACCAATCTGCGACATTGTGGTTTCCTTTCGTCGGGGGTGGGTGAACAGGTTCGGCGCGAACGGCACGCCGATCAGGGGTCAGTCATCGGGTTGGCGCGCGCCACTCGTAGCGGCCGGGGCCGTCTTCATCGGTCCAGAGCGGGACCGCGCGGCCGATGATCGAACTCATGGGAAGCGGGCCGAAATAGCGGCCGTCGAGGCTGTCCTGGATCTCCCAGTTCATGAGGAACACCTCGCCGACGGCGATGCGCCGGCAGCCCTGCCAGACGGGCAGGTCGCGGCCGCGCCGGTCGCGCTCCAGCGCATTGCCCATTGCGATCCGGTCGACCGTGATGGCGAGCCCCGAGCGGCAGACCCGTTGTCCCGGCAGACCGGCGATACGCTTCATCAGCGGCACACCGGGGGGCAGGTAACCGCGCTCGGCGAGGAAGCGCGCCAGTGGCTCGGGCGCATCGACGGCGACCAGGTCCGCCACCTCGAGCCGGTCATCCGGTTCGATCGAATAGAGCCCGATCGGTGCGCTCGCGGAGGCGTTCCAGATCAGCTTCTTCGGTGTTTCGATGAGCGCCGTTGCGCCGACGCCCATGGTCATAAGACAGGTGAGCATCACATAGCCGAAGCGGCTCATAGCGCGGTCCTCCCGCGCAGGAGGAAGGCCCGATGGTGCTGGGCGGTGTAGGCGCGCGGCTCATGGCCGGCGGCCAGGCGGTTGTGGACGTGCCGCCAGTGGTCCGGCGAAACATCGGCCGGATCGATGCCGAGCGCCTCGATGGCATCGATGATCCGGAGCACGCACTCGACCTTGGGCCATCCTTCGATCTTCAGGAGGATGTCGCCGCCGGGCCGCACGAAAGGCAGTGTCTGATAGGGCTCGCCGCGGTCGATGGCGCGCACGATGTCGATGCGCGAGATGATGGTGCCGTAGTCGTTGGACGCCCAGCGGATGAAGGCAAAGAGGCTGTTCGGCGCGAAGCCGACGACACGGCGCCGGCGGTCGAGGATCTGCTCATGGACTTCCCGGCCGAAGCGGATCCAGTGTTCGATCCGCTTCTCATGCCAGGTCAGCTCGACGAGCGTCGTGAATGGTGCGGGGCCGGCCTGCGAGTGGCCGCCGCGCACGCGGGGGTCCGCGATGCCGGTCATTTACGTGTCTCCTTGGTCTGGCGGGAATTCGCGAGCGAGCAGGTCGCGGAGCATGTCGGCGACGGTCTGTCCGCGCCGGAACGCCGCGATCTTGATCCGGCCGCGCAGCTCGGGCGTGACGTCGATCGTCAGCCGGGCGGTGAAGCCGGCGGCATCCGCGTCGCGCGGGGGCGATGCATCCGACGCCTTGATCCAGCGTTCGGGATCGGCGGGGCGCGACGCGAAACCGCGTTTCGGAGCGCGCCCGCTCATGGCGCGAGCCTCCCCACCTCGGCCCCGATGGCCGCGATCTCGCGTGTAGCCGCACTGTCCTCGTCGATCTCGAAGACGAGCCGTCCGGATTGCGCGGTATCGGCGAAAGCGACGCGCTGACCGATCCGCGCCGCCAGCACCGGCGGATCATGATCTGCGAGCGTCTCGGCCGTCTCGCGGGCGATGACGGTGCGCGCGCCGCAGCGGTTCAGAACGAAGCGGGCGGCAAGCTGCGGGCGATAGATGCGCGCTTCCTGGAGGAGCGAGAGCATCTCGGCCGAAGCCCAGCCATCGAAAGGCGACGGCTGCACGGGGATCAGCACCAGGTCGGCGGCGAGCAGCGCCGAGCGCATCAGCGAGGCGACACGCGGCGGTCCGTCGATGACGATGTGATCGGCATCGCGCGCCAGTTCTGGCGCCTCGCGGTGCAGGGTGTCACGGGCGAGGCCGACGACACCGAACAGGCGTGGAAGGCCTTCGCGCGCCCGCTGCTGCGACCAGTCCAGCGCCGAGCCCTGCGGATCGGCGTCGATTAGGGTGACGCGCCTTCCCTGCCGCGCCCATTGTCCCGCGAGATGCAGCGCCAACGTCGTCTTCCCGACGCCGCCCTTCTGGTTGAGGAACGCGACGATCATCGTGCCCCTCCCGGCCTGCGCCCGAGGGGGAGTCGCGATGGGTGAGCGGCTTCACTGCCGGTTGGTCGTGCCCGGGATGCTTTTCGGAGGAGCCCGTCGACGGCGGCGGCGACAGTGTTTTCCACATCGCTCCGCGCAACATAAGAGTTAGATTCTCTGTTAGATTCTAAGTTAAGGCCCGGAATCGTCGTTTCCGGCCAGAGACTTAACTGCGATCTCTGCGTGCGAAGTCCCGATGGTCCTGCGTGCGAAATCCCGATACCGCTTGCGTGCGAAGTCCCGACCGCATCCACAGCGCCGTCCACAGGTCCTATTGAAGACTTCGCGGGCAGGATGCGCAGAAGTTCGCGCCGGCCTTCGCGCTCGATGTGCAGCCGATAGCCGGGCAACGGCTGGCGCGGGACGATGCGCCGGAGCTGGAGCGCGAAGTCGGAGACGCGCATGAGGCTGCCGGACTTTTCGTGGAGATGGGCGAACTCGAATATCCAGCCCCGCGGCTGACGGCCGGCGTGCTTGCGCGCGACGCGGTAGAGCCAGCGTTCGATGCCGCCCGTCAGCCGGAAGTAGGCCGGGTCGATGGTAAGCACGAGCGAGCGGTCGGTGACGCCGCGATAGAACCAGTCGGGCAGCACGAACTCCATGCCCTCGACGCGCCCGTCGCGCGTCACGCATTCCTCCCATTCGTTGATCCAGGAGAACTGGTGGCGACGCCAATGCTCGCCCTGCCGGATGGTGGTGCGGATGACGGTCGATTGCAGCCGGGTGAGCGCGCCCTTCAGCAGCTTGTAGTCGCGCTGGCCGGTTTCCCGGCCGATTGCCATCAGGAGCTGATAGGGCGTGAAGCGCAGGAAGCGCGAGGTCTTGAACCCCAGATTCTCGGCCTCGACGATCTGCGAGGCGGCCCAGATGAGGATGTCAGCGTCCCAGATCGTCGCCATGCCGTGCTCGGGCACGGCGAAGACCTCGACGCGGACGTCGCCGCTCTCATAAAGGATCGGCGCGACGCGCTTGGCCTTGGCGAGCGAGAAGAAGGGCCTCTCCATGAGATCGCGCTGATCGCGCGGACTGGCGTCGCCGGTTGCAACGATGAAGGGATCGAGCTTGGCCCGCTCGGTCGAGGTGATGAGGCGACGCCGCTTCATGATTGGACGTCTCAGCGATGGGAGCGGCCGGCGGGGGCCGCCGGCATCGGGTCGTGACGCTTGGCGGGCAGCACAGACCCACGCGGATCGGAGGTCGAGGTGACGGCGCCCCGATCGGCCCAGGCCTGGAGGTCCTCGATCGCATAGACGACGCGGCCGCCGAGCTTGCGATAGGCCGGGCCGGTGCCATAGGTGCGATGTTTTTCCAGCGTCCGGCCGGAAAGGCCGAGGAAACGTGCGGCCTCGGGGGTTCTGAGAAAGCGCGGCGGCAAGCCGGCGAGATTGGGCGACATGATCGGGCCTCCGTGGGTTCGTTGAGGCCGCTGGCAGTGAGCGGCGGACGCAGGTCACGGTGGCGAAGGAGAGCCGCGAGGTGGGAGTGCGAAGAAGGGCGTGCCAAATTCGCACCCCCCTTTCGACATCGGGTCAGGATCGGCGGCGATGACGCAGGAGCACGCGATAGCCCCCGGCGATCATGGCGAGGGCGTCCTTGACAAGGTCCATCGTCGCGTCGCGCAGCGCCGAGGACTTCCATGGATCGGATGCGACGCGGGACACGCCGTAAATGACGTTGGCGATCTCACGGTAGCTCGCGCCGTTCATGCGTCCGTCGACCGCTTGCAGCATGTGGCGGATGCGCCGGCGTTGCTGCTTGGTCAGCCGGGTGTCCGCGGGCACGGCGCGACCGAGCAGGGACTTGAGCAGACGCTGGACGGCTTCGAGCCGGTCGAGGCCGTCATGGTCGAGCGGGATCAGCGCGGCGAGCGGTTCGCCGGCTGCGACGCCGGCCAACCGCAGGAGATGGAGAAGCTGCCCGTCTCCGGGGTCGTGCAGGAAATGAACGCCCTGCTCGTCGGCGCGGGCGGCGGTCTCCCGGATGGCGGAAAAGAGATTGCCGTCGGCCGGAAGGATGGACGGCGCGGCGGCCAGCAGCACGGTGCTGGTGTCATCCTCCGGGCACCAGAAGACCGGCGCTTCAGTGGCGTTGAGCGACGGACGGACAACGAAATTGCAACCCCCAGCGTTTCCTCACCCGGTTCGTCAGTTCCCGGAGATCGCACGCCGAACGCCTGGTCTCGGCATAATCACGCTGATAGTCGCCGTTGCGCCGCAGCCATTCCCAGCCAAGATCGGGCGATGCGAGCTCGTCGAGATAGTCGTAGGTCGATGTCGACCGCCACCGGGATATGTCAGGGGTCACGGGCGTCCTCTGCGCGTTGGCTACCGGGAGGAGCACCATCCCCGGTTGCAGAGGCCGCCGGAAGCCCCGAAGGTGGCAACGGGCGATGCAGCCGAGGCATCGCAATTCTGGCTAGTGGGCACGGCCCTCGCGGACGAGCAGGCGATAGCCGTGCTCGGTCATCCACCGGGCGCGGGCGAGATGGGTGTCGTGGACATGGCGCGCGCGGTCCGGCTCGCGGTCTGGATCGAGGCCGAACAGGATCGTGACAGCCTCGCGCCAGTCGGCGCCATCGGTCGCCGCGTCGAGCAGCCGCATATAGAGCTTCATGTGCTCACGGTCATAGGTCGTGAGCGCCGCGCTTTGCGGCGGTTCATCGAGGAAATGTACTTGCATCACGTCAGCCCCCAGCGCCTTACCATATCCGCCCCCGCCCCATTTGTTAACCGGGCGTTCGACGGGCACAGAGAAGGCCATTGGTGCATCGCGCGATGCACCGGAGGCATCGCCGAGGCACCAAACGGGATGTCAGGGTGATCTGCGGCTGTCGATTTTCGCACGAACGAACATCACTCCTTCCCCCTGATCGGAGTTGAGGAAGACGATGCCGTTGGCCTCGAGCGCCCGGCGCACCTGATCGTGCGTCGTCTCATACACCTTGAGGCCGCTCTCGGACTCGAGGCGCTTCAACGCGGTCAGGGATACCAGGGCCTTTTCAGCGAGCGTCTCCTGCGTCCAACCAAGCAACGCGCGTGCGGCCCGCGTCTGTCGGGCGGTGATCATGCATGATCACCTCCCACCGGCACAAATGCGCACGCCAGAACTACGACTATATTAGTCGTTCTATGGGCGGGCGGCCAGACACAAAACGCTGTACCAGCGTCCTTCGGAGTTATCGGCGTCGTGACTGATTCGGTCGCCCCGCAATGAAAGAGGCCCCGCCCGGATCGTCCGGGCGGGGCGTCGCGGCGCCTCAGTCGCCGTTGCGGCGGCTGGGGCGGGACCAGATGAGGCTGTAGCCTTCGCCGTCCTCGTCGTCGAAGAGGTTGGCGAAGATCGGGGCGGTGAAGCTCGGATCGTCGAGCTTGAGGCCCAGATAGTCGCGGCCCTCGTTGGAGCGCTTGGACCAGGCGGCGCCGATCTCGGCGCGGCCGACGAAGACGCGGTGGCTGGGGGCGTTCTCGCCGGTGGCCCGGGTCTCGGGGACGATGCGCACGCCCTTGGCCTGGACGCTGAGGGTGACGATTTCGCCGGCGAATTCGTTGTTGCCGGTCTTCTTGAAGGTGCCGATGGTCGCCATGTCAGTTCTCCTTGATCACTGCTTCGAGCCCGCACCATTGCGGCCTCGATGGCGATCGACGGGCCGGAGGCGATCGACGCCGCACCCCCCGGGGTCCCCATTGCGCTTGCGCAATGGGGTGGGCTCGTCAGGGCCGCAGCGCCAGCGGAGGATGGCAGCCAGGCGACTTTGTTGTTTCGCGAGGAATGACGGCGAAGCCGGCAGGGGAAGAAAGTCGATCGGCGCCATTGCGGCATAGGCGATCGAGGCGCAGCCGGCCTTCGGCCAGATCAGCCCATTGAAGAGGCCGTGTTGGAGCGGTCGACCTGACAGAAAGATCAAGGGAGAACGTGGTGGCCCCGCGAAGCCGCCGGAATCCTGGCAACGAGTCCCTGCCGGCGATGTCGTCCCACCTGTCCTGGCGATGATCGCGATGGGCTTCCCGCAGGCATCGGCTCGTGAGACGCCATCCGCGCCTGCGTCATCGAGTGGCTGTGCCGGGGCTGACTACCGGTTCAGCGCCGCTTCAACGGGCCTCACGCTATGTCTGGCCTCACATCGCAATCTCTGCTTGACGGTCGGCTTCGTCCAACTTCGGCGTCGAGGATGGCAGGCGTGCCGGCCTGCTGGCCATGCCTCCAACGGCCGTGTCGGTATCAGCCCCGCACCATCCCCCGTCCGGCCGGTTCGGGCGCGGCCATCGCTGCTATCCGCAGGAATGCCGCAATGCCGACCGCGATCGCGCCGACGACCGAAAAGGCGATCTGCCAGCCCTCGGACGGCATAGTGTGCTTCACGATGCCATGGGTCGCGTGATAGCCCGCGATCGCCGCCGGGGCTACGAAGGCAAGTGCAATGCCGACGCGCAGCCAGAGCGGGCGCGCGAAGGCAAGCAGCAGTTGGCCGACGCCGAAAATCAGCCCGGCCGCGACCAGGCCGATCGCGATGCCGCCCGGCCAGCCCGCGCCGGTGTCATAAGCCCACATGCCGGCGGTGACGCCAGCAAAGGCCGGGAGCGCGTAGATAGCAAGCGTGAACAGCAGCCAGCAGAGAACGCCGATAGCCGCGACGCTGAAGATGATGCCAAGGAAGATCATGGTGGTGGCCTCCGTTAGAAAAGGTCTGACGGTCGCGCCTTCCACCACCACCACGGCACGGCATGAAGCATAGCCGAAGATGAGCGGCCACGGGAGCGGAAATCGGCTAGGAAGTTCCGCTCGCCGGACCGGGCGCTCCCTTCGTCAGGGTTGGAAGGGATCGATTTCATGGATGATGGCGGCGGTGTCGCCGTCGTATTCGTTGGCGGGAACGACCGACAGGCTGCCGTCGCCGGCCCGGAAGACGACGATGGCGACCATGAGGGTGGTGGCGAGGCTGAAGGCGAAGGCATGAGCGTCGTTGAGGGACATCGTTCCGGCTCCTGTCTTGGAGGCGGGGGACCATCCCCCGCGCGACAGGCGCCCGATGTGTCCGGCCGAGGGCCGCAATCACCGCGGAGGCGAAGCCTCAAGGCCGCACGCTCGCGTAGCGGACCCTTCACGGGTTGATGGCGTCAGGCCATCGGCTGGACCAAGGATCAGCGCAGAGGAAGCGGGGGTGGTGCTTCGCTTTCCGGAGATGGTAGAGAAACGATCTCTTCAAACAGCTCTACCGCTCAGGACTCACGCTCAAAACTGTGGTCAGCCTTCTTGCGGCGGGGGCAGATGACAGGGGGGCGGCAAGTGGCGGAAGGCTTCTTCATTCCAGACGGTAACGAGGCGTTGAGGGACGATATCCCGGCGGTCGTCAAGCTGATCGAGCGCACAGCGCGGTGGGTCAATCCGGAAACCTTCCGGCGCTTGCCGGTGTGGGCGCCGCACACGGCGCGGGGTCGACCGCTTTATGACGCGCAGTGGAGTCGTCGCTATACCAACACCCGAAAGGCTACCGGGGTTACAGCCGACAAATTCGAGGGCAACGTGGCGGCTCTGAACGCGCTGGTCGCTGCCCTGGATGTGGCATCGCCCAAGCCGAAGAATTGGACCGTCTGCCACATCTGGGGCTACGACGATCCGTCCTTTGCGCAACAGAGCAGTGTGGTTCAGGACCCCCGTTATTTCTCCTGCGTCGCCAACATGGTGTGGCTGCCGACACCGCTCAAAGGCTTCACCGACACGCTTCCCGAGATCAAGGCCATGCTGCGAGTCTGCGCATTCCATCTCTATGGATGGGCCTGCGAGCATCCGTCGGTCGCGGAACAGGCCACCAAGGTCAGGTCGGGTTGGATTCCCAACGGCTATCCCAAGAGTTGGCCGAGCCCGGATAATCCCGGTGCATTGCCGCCCGGTGTCGCACCATTCAGCTTGCGCATCGAGCGGGAAATCGCCAAGCGCAAACAGAAGATTAAGACCGACCTCGCGAACGCGGCTTTCCTTCATTATCCCAAGGACGACGTGGTCGGCGTCCTGAAATACTGGAACATCGATCTGGGTTAGGCGGCGCTCACGCGAAACTACAATTGTGAAGTGCGAGAGACTTCGGCACGGTCCTAGACTTGGGGGGAACGACGAGTGAGTGACCCGAAATTTCTACGCGGCATTCCCGCTGGCCACGTGCTTAACCGCCTTGCAAAGGCCGGCGGCAAGGAAATTGAGTCTGGCAAACTTTCAAGCCCGGAGAGTTCCGCAGCACTCGCGGTCAATTGCTTCGGCTGGTTCATCGAGCGGCCGGAACTTCTTCCACCTCTGAGCGGCCTTGAGGCCGCTGGCGTCCCTGAATTGGTAGACGTGGAGTTTTGCGCGCGGTTTCCCTGGTCAGGCGGTCGGCATCCTTGGCTCGACGCTGTGGTGCAGACGCCGACGACGCTGATCGGGGTTGAAAGCAAGCGCTTTGAGCCCTTCCGGGACGTGAAGTCTGTCAACCTTTCGGACGCTTATGACCGGCCCGTTTGGGGCCGGGACATGAAGGGTTATGAAAGGATGCGAGACCGCCTGCGTTCAGGGGAGGAGCGGTTCACTCACCTTGATGCCGCGCAACTGGTCAAACACGCATTTGGCCTGGTGACCGAAGGCCGCCGCCGAAATCGGGCACCGGTACTTTTCTACCTCTTCGCTGAACCCGCAGCGAGGAACGGCCATCCCATCGCGCAGGATGACCTCATGTGGCATCGGAACGAAATTGCCCGTTTTGCCGGAGCGACCGCGGGCGATGAAGTGACATTTCACTTCGCGAGCTACCGGGAGTGGCTCGGAACCTGGCGTGGGCTCGATAACAACATTGCGGCACATGGACAGGCAATCATTGAAATGTTTGCGCCGTGAGTGGCGCAGTCGGGACTGAGGATGTCACGACCGCTGCCGAAATGGCGCGGTCCCACGGCGTTGATCCCAAGCGGTTCCGGGCTGCGCTTCGCCGAGCCAGTCTGCGGTGGCACTCCCATAGTGAGCGCTGGGAAGTCCGCATTGGCAGCCCCGAACACAGGGATATGGAGCGCATTCTAGCCACCTTTGCGCTGGCTGCGAATGTCGCCCCGGCGGTCGAACAGGTGCGGAGCAGACCTCCATCGGCTGCCAGGTCTTCGAGCGACGAAGCATGGATCATCGACCTGTGCGATGCTGTTCTGGGAAAGAAGGCGATACGCCAGCACCGTTTTCCATTTCTATTAGGGGATGCCGGGCCTTCGGGACGAAGGGTGTTGCTTCCAGTCGACGCCTTCTATCCGGAGCTTGGGCTGGCGATCGAATATCACGAGCGACAGCACAGCGGACGCGTGCGCTTCTTCGATGATCGTCCAACCGTTTCGGGCGTTTCGCGCGGTGAACAGAGACGTCGTTATGACGACTATCGGCGAACCTTGCTCCCTCTGCATGGCTGCGCGCTGGTGGTGTTCGACTACTCGGAATTCGAGCACACCAGTGCTGGGCGCCTTCTTCGCACAGAACGAGATCGAGAAATCATCACCGCGCGGCTGCGCGATCATGTGACCATCGCCACGGTATGAGGGCGGGGGGGGGGGGGGGGCGACGG
>NZ_JBLQTA010000021.1:28249-70613 GCF_048159625.1 Ciceribacter azotifigens
CCGCCGAACCTGCAGACCGGGATACCGAGCTTCTTCGCCTTGTCGGCGAGATTGTCCTGGATGCCGGTGCCGGGGAAGACCATCACGCCGATCGGCAGCACTTCGAGCATCTGATCGTTGCGCTTGAAAGGCGCGGCGCGACCGTGTTTCGTCCAGTCGGGCGCGAAACCGATCTGCGGCACGCCGCGGTGGTCGGCCCAGCGGGAGGCGATCTTCTCGGCACCCTTCGGCGATTTGCCGTGCATCAGAACCATGTCGGGATGCTTGGCGTGGACCTGGTCGAGCTTCGCCCAGATCAGCCGGTGATCGTTGAATTCGAGCCCGCCCGTGACTGCGATCTTCGGACCGGGTGGCAGGAGAACTTCTTGCTCGGCGCGCTTTCTGGCGGCGAGGAAGTCGCGGCTGTCGATCATCGCCGAGGTGAGATTGCGGTGGTTGACCTTCGAGCCGTTGCGCGGGAGCCAGGGTTTGCCGGCGTGACGCTCGTAGTGCTCGCCGGCCTGGTCTCGCATCAGCTCGAACGCATCCTGCCGCTCGACCAGCGTCCTGCCTTCCGCGATGAGGCGCTCGAGTTCGACCGATTTGACCTCGGTGCCATCCTGCTCCCGCTGGGACCGGCGCTGCGCCTGCTCATTGTCGTCGAGGTCGCGGGCAATCCGCTCGGCGGCGCGGTGGAAGACGTTGACGGTAGACCAGAGGAGATCGTCCAGGTCGGGCTCGAGGCGGGTGTCGCCCAAGGTGACGATCAGGGCGTCAAAGATGTCGGCGATGGCGCCGGCGACGATATTGCCCTCGGGGAGCGGTCGCGGATCGGGTTCGTCCGCGAAGGGACGGTAGCCGTAGAGCTGGAGTTCGGTCAGGACGTGGTCGGTCGAGGAAGAGGTGTGGTGCGGTTCATGGTCGTCATGCTCGCTCATGGGATGCTCCGTCGGTTGGACCGCGACCGTCGCGGCCTTCATGGCGACGAAGCCGTCGGGCGGGCCGGACTGGCACCCGGAGCGACAGCGCAGGGCCGAAGCGCAGCGGAGGGCCGAAGGGGCCGACTATTTTGGCTCGCGATGGAAAGGCCCGAAGGGCCGCCGGAAAATAGTCGGCTCCAAGGTTGCCTGGCCGGACCGTTTGACGGCCGATCGCCCTCTCGAAGGCCGAGGCGCGGTCCTCTTTCGATGGGTGAGCATCCGGCGACGCGGTTGACGGCGGGTCGCCCCGCACCCCCGTTCCGGCTACGCTGCCAGCCCCATGAAGCGGGCGACGTCCTGCGGCGCGATCTGGAGGCGGATTCCTGCCTGCAGCGCATCGATGCCGAGCACCCGCAGATCCTCGTTGAAGTCCCCGAGCGCTGGCGAGAGCACGATCGCCTCGATCCCGGCCTGTTCGGCTCGGTCGATCAATGCCGCCATCGCGCCGTCGCCCGCCGGATCGTCGTCGCGCGCGATGTAGAGCCGGCGCAGGATGTCCGGAAAGAGGATGGCTGAGAGATGGGCGGCCGAGAGCGCGGCCACCATCGGCATGGTCGGCAGGACGCATCTGAGCGACAGCATGGTCTCGATGCCTTCACCTGCCGCCATCACGTCCTGCGTCACGCCGAACCGGACCGCATGGCCGAGAAGGTCGCCCATTGCCCGCCTCGGCGTGTCGATCGGCGCCTTGCCGTCGCCATCGGGAGAAAGCCAGGTGCGATGCGCTCCGGTGATCCGGCCTGCGAGGTCGGTGACGGAGGCGATCATCGCCGGCCAGGTCTCGGTCGGCAAATACTCGTCGGGCCGATAGTAGCAGCGCGGGTGGAAGCGGAGTGATCCGGTTCCGTGCAAAGCCGTGATGCCGCGTTTCCGTAAGTACGCTTCTGCGACTGTGCCCGTAATCGGCTGCGACATGGCGAAGAGCCGTCGCGCGGCCTCCGACGATCCGGTGGGCGCCGTCGTTGGCCGCCGTTGACGGTCCGGTTCGGGTTCGGGACGCGGCAGGCTCAGGAAGGCCCTGGCCTCATCGGCAACGTCTTTGAAATCGGTGAGACCGCAGCTTTCTCGGATGACGTCGAGCAGGTCGCCATGTTCCGCGCTTGCGGCATCGGTCCATTTCCCCGCCGCGCCCTTGCCGGACTCCGGCCCGGTGAGTCGGACGAACATGGAGCGGCCGGGCGTGTTGCGCACATCGCCGACCAGCCAGTAGCGGCCCTCGCGATGACCGGCGGGCAGATAGTGCCGGCACACCGCCTCGGCCTGGCGGGCAAGTCGTCGCGCCAGTTCGGATGCGTCGTGGCGAGCCATTTACGCAGCCTCCCGTTCGGAGACGCGCTCGACCGGGTAGCGCTCCAGCACCTTCGCCAGCACAACGGCGCCGCTCGCATCGGTCGGTACGAACATGCGCAGCTTCCACGAAATGATCTCGTGGAACAGGCCGTATGCGCCGAGCCGGTCACGCATGGTGTCGGTGAAGCCCGACAACTCGATGCGATGGGCGCCCATGACGCGAACCCGGCGCAGTTGAAGTCCTTCAGCAAGGTCGAGGATCGTCCTGCCGTCGATCAGGGCCGCGAAGGCATCGTCCGGCGTCAGCGTCGTGGCGCCGGTGGCGGTCGCTTCCGCAACCCATGCCGGTGAAACCCGGCGGCCGACGATGCGCTCGCCGTCATCGGTCTGAAGCCGATAGACGCGCGTCGACTCGTGCGGCAGGCGCTTCCAGATCGGCAACAGCAGGCCGGCGACGACATGGATGGTGCTGTCGGAGAATTCCGGCACCTCGGCCAGCTCAGCGTTCCAGGCCTTTGCGAACGTGACTTCATCGGCCTCGATCCAGTGCGTCTCGCCCATCATCTTCACCGGGATGTTGTGCGCCTCCATCGGCCGGATCAGGCGGACGCGCCGTTCGATCTCGCCATCGTCGAGCATCACGCTGCTGGTCGGGATCCGAACGGCCGCCCGGCCCGAACGCTCGTTGACGAGCAGCACGGCGCGACGATCCGAGAGATGGGCCAGGGCCTGGTCGAGCGCGACCGGCCGGTTGCGTTCGCGCTGGGTGATGGTCAGCAGCCGGGTTTCCGCGCCGGTGCCGGGATGGACATGGATGGTGCGCCGGCCGGTGACGACGAAGCTCTCGGCCTTGAGCGTCTCCAGCCCCATGTCATAGGTGCCAGATGCAATGGCGCCTTCGATCCTGGCATTCAGAAGCTGCTCGAATGCTGTGAACAGGATGCCCTGAAGTTCGATGGTCAGCGCCAGCAGGCGATTGAGGAAGGTGGTGATCGGCGGTAATTCGTCCTTGATGCCGTTCGCGTCCATGAGCGAGAGGCCGGTGGCATCCTCGAACATCTGAAGCGAACAGCCCTCGACCTTGCCACGCACCAGCAGCAGGTAGAGCTGCCGCAGCGCGTCGCGCGCATAGGGGCTTTCCAGATTGTCCTCGGGCCGGAACAGGCCCTGGCCGCCGGTCTGGCGCTGGCCGCGCGTGATCGCGCCGAGGGTGTCGAGCCGCCGCGCGATCGTCGACAGGAAGCGCTTCTCGGCCTTCACGTCGGTGGCGATCGGCCGGAAGAGGGGCGGCTGCGCCTGGTTGGTGCGGTTGGTCCGCCCCAGGCCCTGGATGGCGGCGTCGGCCTTCCAGCCCGGCTCGAGCAGATAATGGACCCGCAGCCGCTGGTTCCGCGCCGACAACTCGGCATGGTAGCTGCGGCCCGTTCCGCCCGCGTCGGAGAAGACGAGCACACGCTTCTGGTCGTCCATGAAGGCGGCCACATCGGCAAGCGAGGCCGAAGCGGCGCGATTCTCGACCATCAGGCGGTCGATACCGTTTGCGCCGGTCTTGCGCACGATGCGGCGGGAGCGGCCGGTGACTTCCGCCACCGTGTCGGTGCCGAAATGCTGTACGACCTGGTCGAGCGCGCCGGGAACGGGCGGCAGGGAGGCGAGCTTCTCGATCAGGCGATCGCGGCGGGCGACAGCCTCGCGGCTTTCAACCGGCTGGCCGTCACGGAAAACCGGCCGGGACGACAGGTTGCCCTCGCTGTCGGTGAAGGGTTCATAGAGCTGCACCGGGAAGCTGTGCTGCAGGTACGACAGAACATATTCGCGAGGCGTGATGTCGACCCGGACGTCGTTCCATTCCTCGGTCGGAATTTCCGCAAGGCGCCGTTCCATCAGCGCCTCGCCGGTCGAGACGATCTGGATGACCGCGGCGTGACCCTGTTCGAGATCGCGCTCGATCGAGCGGATCAGCGTCGGCGTCTTCATCGAGGTCAGCAGATGGCCAAAGAAGCGCTGCTTGGTGGATTCGAAGGCGGAGCGCGCCGCCGACTTCGCCTGCCGGTTCAGCGTGCCATGCTCGCCGGTGATGTTGGCGGCCCGCATCGCCGCATCCAGATTGTTGTGGATGATGGCGAAAGCCCCGGCATAGGCGTCATAGATGCGCGTCTGCTCCGGCGTGAGCTGGTGCTCGACCAGCTCATATTCGATGCCGTCATAAGAAAGCGACCGGGCCGTGTAGAGACCGAGCGCCTTGAGATCGCGCGCCAGAACTTCCATCGCCGCCACGCCGCCGGCCTCGATCGCCTCGACGAACTCGGTCCGGGTCGTGAAGGGGAAATCCTCTCCGCCCCAGAGGCCGAGCCGCTGCGCATAGGCGAGATTGTGGACGGTGGTCGCGCCCGTGGCGGATACATAGACCACACGGGCATTGGGCAGCGCGTGCTGGAGGCGAAGGCCCGCACGTCCCTGCTGCGAGGCGGCCTGTTCGCCGCGGTCGCCCTTGCCGCCGGCGGCGTTCTGCATGGCGTGGCTTTCGTCGAAAATGATCACTCCGTCGAAGTCGGAGCCCAACCATTCGACGATCTGCCGGACTCGCGAAAGCTTCTCGCCGCGCTCGTCGGACCGCAGCGTGGAATAGGTGGTGAATAGGACGCCTTCCTGGAGCATGATGGGCTTGCCCTGCGGGAAGCGGGACAGCGGCGTCACCAGCAGCCGCTCCATGCCGAGCGCCGACCAGTCGCGCCGCGCGTCCTCGATGAGATCGGCCTTGGAGATCCAGACCGCCTTGCGACGCCCTTGCATCCAGTTGTCGAGGATGATGCCGGCCGACTGGCGCCCCTTGCCGGCGCCGGTCCCGTCGCCGAGCATGAAGCCGCGCCGGAATCGCACGGCATTCGGCGCATCGTCACGCGCGGCCGAGACCATGTCGAAGGTCTCGTCCACGGTCCAGGACCCGGCGAGGAATTCGCCATGGGCCTCGCCGGCATAGATCACGGTCTCGAGCTGGGCGTCCGACAGGAGACCATCGGTGACGATGTTGGCCGGCAGGCGCGGCCGATAGCTGGGCTTGGGCGGCGCGACCGAGGCCATCGCGGCCGACTGCACCAGCTTGGTCGGATGGACCTGAGAGCCGGGAATACGGATCGACTGAAGAGCGTATTCCTCATAGATCGCGTCCGTCAGCCGGGCGCCCTCGGCCGGCGTCCAGTCCACCGTCTCATAGTCGAGCTCGACGCCGTCGGGCTCGGCAAGGCTGGTCGGAACGGGAGTGGATGGCCGTGCGGCATATCCCCGAACGATGCGCGGAGCGGTGGTATTCGTGATGGAGGGAATGGCGGAAACGCCTGAGGAAGCGGCGACCGCCAGCCGTGCCGGAACATGCGTGTCGATCCAGCCAAGCAGCGTGGCGACGTCGGGCGCGACGCCTGGCGGGACCGGGAACACCGCCGGATCATCGGCAGGCAGCTTGTCGATGACGGTCAGGCGCGTGTCGATGGTGGTGCCGTGCCTGGCATAGACCGAGCCGTCGATGGCGGCGGTGAACACCACGCGCCCGCGTGCCTGCAGGCGAATGAACGCCGCCACCCAGGCCGGGTTGTCGGGAGAAAAGTTTGCGCCGGTGATCGCGACCAGCCGCCCGCCGTCGGCCAGGCGCGCCAGTGCCGAGGCGACATGACGACAGGCGGCATCGGCCATCCGGCCCGAGACGTTCGCCATCGCCGAGAATGGCGGGTTCATCAGCACGACGGACGGCACGACGGCCGCATCCAGATGATCGTCGATCTGCGCGGCATCGAAACGGGTGACGGGATTGGCCGGAAAGAGGTGGGAGAGGAGACCGGCGCGGGTCTCGGCCAGCTCGTTCAGGATCAGCGATGCGCCCGCGATCTCAGCCAGGATGGCGAGCAGGCCGGTGCCGGCAGAGGGCTCCAGCACGCAGTCGGCGGCGGTGATCGACGCGGCGGTCGCAGCTGCGAGGCCGAGCGGGATCGGAGTGGAAAATTGCTGGAAGGTCTCGCTCTCGGCCGAACGGCGCGTGTGGGTGGGAAGAAGGCCGGCGATCTTCGCCAGCATCGGCAGCATGGCAGCCGGAGAGCCGGCTTTGCGGGAAAGCGCCTTTCCGTATTTGCGCAGGAACAGCACGGTCGCCGCCTCGCAGGCGTCATAGGCGGTCTTCCAGTCCCAGGCGCCGGTCGCATCGGAGGCGCCGAAGGCCGTCTCCATGGCGGTGCGCAGGACGCCCGCGTCGATGCGCTGGCCGCGTTCGAGATGGGGGAGAAGAAGCCGCGCCGCCTCGGCCATGCGAGCGGCCGGATCGGTGACAGGGGCGAGCGGGATAGACGTGGCCGCAAGGGCGGCCGCGGATGCGGAGACAGTGGTCATGGAGGGAACCTCGAGGAGAGCGGGACGGGACGAACCGGCTGGCGCTCTCTCTCGACCGCACCGGCTCGAACCCGTCCCGGCGGCCCTCTTCCTCTGACCGGACCGATGATGGACCGTTGGCGCTTAGCCGAAGCGTCGCCCGGAAGCGGTGAAGGTGTAACCGTTGGCGATGATCGCCTCGTCGACCACGGCGTCCGAGGTCTGGTATTCATATTCCCGTTCGAGCTGGCGGTAGAGCCAGCGGGCGAGATCGCGCAGCGCCTCCGTCACGGCCTCCCCCGCATCGGCGGTCATGTCCTGGCAGGTCGGACTATCGCGCTCGACCGAGATCGCCATGCAGTATTCGTGATAGTAGTGGCCGCGATGGGTGGCATCGGCGCGAAGCTGATAGAAGTTCCGCTTCTGGACCGCCTGCAAGGCGTCCGCTATCCGGTGAAGCTCGCCATCTTGCGGCGCGTGCGCCCTGATCGTGTGAGCGGCGCCTTTCACATGGGAATAGAAGGCCTCGAAGCAGGCGCCATCGCCCTGCGACCAGAAACCGCGAAAATAAACGCACGGCTTCTGCCGCGTGCCGCCGCCATCGAGGCGCACGGCGCGGGTCTTGAGCCGGACCCCAAGAATGGCGCAGATCGCCTCGAAGTCCTCGTAGACAAATTCGTACCAACCATCGGTGTCCATGCTTTCGCGGAACCAGGCGCGCGCCTTCTCCTGCGCCTCCACGGACAGCTCGCCGAGCTGATAGACGGTGGTTTCAACGATCCTCGGCATCGTCCGACCCTCCCCCCACGAGCATGTCGGCGAGCCATCCGTGCGTGCCAATCCACGCGACGGACTGGCCGGCGCCGAGATCGAGCACATGCGCGCCGCCGCCGAAGGCATCGGTGCGCGGACGCGAGCAGGTGTTGGCGTATTGGAAACCCCAGCGGCCGGTGAGGCCGAAGGTTTTCGCACAGAGCAGCACGAAGTCGATGACGCGCTGCGGGTCGCCGGTCACGTCATCGCGGATCCAGAGCTGGGTGCCGCCATGTTCGGGCTGGATCGAAAGCTGGAAGCCGTCGGAGGGCGGGTCTTCCGCCACGCCGTCGTCGGACAGCCTGTTGTAGAGGTCGAGCGCGCGGGCTGCGTTCTGCGGCGTGCCGACATCAAGCAGGCATGAGAAATGAGTGAAATAGTCGGCCATGCGAGGCTCCTGAAGCGAGAGGAGCCCGGCTGTTTCCCGTTGCGGAGGGCCGGGCTCGGATAAGCGGATGGGGTGAAGGGATGCGAGGCGGCCGGGGCCGCCCCGCCTGGTTCGGCTATTCCGCTGCGATCATGCGGGCCGGGTCATCCTCGCCGTCGGCGCTGGTGGAAGACTCGTCGTCATCGTCGGAGAGGAAGTCCGGCAACGCCTCGGTTTCTCCCTCCGTCGTCGCCACGTCAGGAGCCAGCTCGGCACCGGCAAGGCGCAGCGGCTCGGGCAGCCAGCCGGTGTCGGCGAGCAGCCGCTCGGCTTCCTTCGCCATATCGCCCTTCTTCAGATGGTCGATGAGCTGCGCGGCCCGTTCGCCCGCGCCTTCGCGCACGGCTTCGAGGATGCGCGCCTTGGTGACGCGGCCGAGATAATTGCCGACGGTCGGACGCCAGCCCGCCACGGCCATGTCGAGGCCGGTGGCCCGGGCAAGGTGATCGGCCTCGGCAAGGCGCAACTGAACCCCATGCGCGGAGATCGCGCCGCCACCATAGCGGTCGGCCCGCTCATAGAGCGCATTGACGCCGAACGATGCGCAATGGGCGAACAGTTCGGCCTGCTCGGTGCCGGCGAGCGCGGTAAGCGCATCCCAGAGGTCGGCGACGTCAGCCGGCAGGCGCGCTTCCCAATCCTTGTGGCGCGCTTCGATCGCACGCGCATAGGGCATGTCCCGCAGTTCCGGCGACTGCGCCTGAAACACCGTGCCGCGTACCGCGACTTCCATCGCGACGCTGTGGGCGCTGTAGCGCGAGAAGACGTCGCGGCAGAACTTGTGCAGCACGGCCAGGAAGGCGGTCGCCGGGTCGCCCGCAAGCTTGTCCCTGAGCGCCAGCGTGCGCTCGGCGGTCAGCTCCATCACGAGACGGTCCGGCAGGGGCTTGATGGCGTCTTCCTCCTCGTCATCCGCCTCGATGGGCTGTCCGCCGATGCTAATGATCGTCCGCTGGCTGGAACCGTCCCCGTCGGGATCGCCCGCCGTCTTGCCGTCACCATCCTCGCCACCATCGGTGGCCGGAGCCTCGTCCTCGGGCTTCACATAGCCGCGGTCGACGAGCAGCGAGCCGTCGGAATCGATGCTGACGAAAACGCCGGCGCGCGCGATATCGGCCGGATCGTAGCGGACGGGACGGGTTTCCAGGGCGTCGATGGCGGTCTCGATCTCGCCCAGGCGCTCATCGACCTCTTCCGGCAGCTCGTCCGCGTCCTCATATTCGGCCTGGAGCTTGTCATACTCGGCGCGCAGGGCATCGAGGGTCGCCTGTTCCTCGGTCGTGCGATCGATCGGCGTGCCTTCCAGTTCGCGCAGGCCGTGGGTCACGCCATAGGGGAAGCTGACGGCAACCTCGATCCACTTCCAGCCTTCATTGGCGATCTCGTCGGCCATGACCTTCAGCTTCTCGGCGGCCAACCGGTCGAGCAGCGCCGCATCCTGCAGCCATCCGCCATCGTCGGACTGGAACAGGTCGCGCAGGACGATGCCGCCAGCCGCCTCATAGGCGTCGATGCCGACGAAGACGGCGCGCTTGTCGGAAGCGCGCACCGTCGATTCCGTCAGCATGCGGCGGATCTGATAGGGCTCCTTCGACCAGCTACTGCGGAGCGCCTCCCAGACCTGTTCCTGGCGGCTATGGTCGGGGGAGACGGTGAAGGCCATCAACTGCTCGAGCGACATGCCGTCCTCGGCATAGGTTTCGAGCAGCGCCGGCGAAACGGACGCGAGCCGCAGCCGCTGCTTGACGACGTTGACGGGCACGAAGAAGGCGGCTGCGATTTCCTCCTCGGACTGGCCCTTCTCGCGAAGGGTCTGGAAGGCGCGAAACTGGTCGAGCGGATGAAGCGGGGCGCGCTGGCAGTTTTCAGCGAGCGAATCGTCCTCGGCGAGGATGCCGGAGGCTGGATCGCGCACCACACAGGGCACGGGCGCGGTCTTCGTCAGGCGCTTCTGCTTGACCAACCGTTCGAGCGCGCGGTAGCGGCGGCCGCCGGCCGGGATCTCGAACATGCCGGTTTCCTTGCCTTCGGCGTCGAGCACGGGGCGGACGTTGAGGCCCTGAAGCAGGCCGCGCCGGGCAATGTCCTCGGCCAACTCCTCGATCGAGACGCCGGCCTTCACGCGCCGGACGTTCGACTGGCTGAGCACCAGCTTGTTGAAGGGGATGTCGCGCGAGGACGACAGGGTGATCTTCTGAACGGCAGTAGCCATCGGGATTTTCTCCGCGACGGGCGGCCGAAAGCCTCTCTCCCGGCCTCCAACCCGTCACGAAAATCCCCTCGGCCCTCTTCCTCTCGCGGCGGCGAAAGCGAAGGCCGAGGGGTGAAGGAGGAAGGAACCGCAGCCCGTGCGCTACAGACACCGGCATCCGGTCAGCCCTTGGGACGGGGACGCTCCGCCACGGCGGCCAGGACATCGTCGAGCAGTCCCTCGGCCGCCCGCAGCGCCCGTTCGGGCGAGATCGGCGCCGGGTTGCGCTTCGCCAGCTCGCGGATGCGATGACAGCGATAGTAGGGCGACAAGATCCGCGTCAGCATCCGCACCTCCGGGTGGCGCCGATGCAATCCGAGCCGTTCCGCGGCGGCCAATGCCTTGACCAGATCGTGCCGGACCTCATGGCGGCACCGGTCATCGTTCCACCCCCGGAAATGCAGGTAGGATTTCAGCGACAGTTCGACGGCGCATCCGATGAGATGAAAAAGGACCTCGCGCGAATGGGAATCGCCCGCCGCACGCAGGCGATGCGCCCCGGCGAGGAACTCAGCCGCATTGTCGAAGAGATATTTCCCTCGCCAGCGTGTCGATGGCTTGCGCGCCCGCGCGGATGCATCACCGGCCGCGGGGGATGACGCAGCCTTCTGCCGGTGGCCTCGCCGGCGCGATGGAGACGGCGCGCGCATCAGGCTGCCTCCCGCTCGTCGGCGTCGGCGGGCACTGGAGCAGGCCGCCCATCTTCGGGCACAAACTTTAGCAGCCAGTCGGCCGCCTTGCTGGCCTGCGACGCCGCACGGACGATGGCGCGATTGTCCTCGCGCAGGACCTCGGCCCAGGAGCCGATGTAGTCGGCGTGGCGCACGGTCGGCACGATGCCGAGCGCAGCACAGCAAAATGCCGCTGAAATCTCGGCTATCATCTCCTCGAAGGCGTACTTCTTCGTGCCAAAGGAACCGGAAAGGTCGCGATTCAGGCGATGCGGCGCCCCGCTGGCATGGGAGCATTCGTGCAGGGCCGTCCGATGCCAGTTGATGGGCTCGAAGAAGGCCTGGGGCGGCGGGACCATCACATAATCGTGCGCCGGCACATAGAAAGCACGGTTACCTCCGATACGGAAATCGATCCCGCTCGCCTTGATCAGCGCCTCCACCTTCGGCTCGATCAGGCCGGGTTCGGGCGGCGGCGCGACAATGGCGAGGTCGTCGGGCAGGCCCTCGCATTGCGACAGGTTGAAAACCGTGAAGCGCTTCAGGAACGGGATCGCCTGGGCTTCTTCGCCGGTCTCCCGCGACCGCTTCTTCTCGTCGTCGGGAATGAATCGATCAGCATAGACAACCGTCGTTCCGCGCTCACCTTTACGCACATTCCCGCCGAGAGAGAGGGCCTGACGGAAAGTCAGCCAGCTCTGGCCGGGGAAGCCACGCTCGATCACAGCACCCCAGAGGATCAGCACATTGATGCCGGAATAAGCTCGGCTGGTGGCGGCGTTTTTCGGCATGGCGAGCGGCGCTTTCGCCGCTGCCGTGCCCCAGGGCTGGATCCAGGGTAGCCGGCCGGCCTCCAGCTCGGCGAGGATCTTTCCGGTGATTTCGTCATAGAGGCTCGTCCGGTCGGAGCCGGAACGGGCGCGAACAGCATGTCTGGACATCGCAGGTCTCCGCGACGGGCGCCGGAGGCCTCTCCTCCAGCCCTCAACCCGTCACGGCAAACCCGGTCCGCACTCTCACTCTCGCCCGTTCAAAGGCGTAGAGACGCAGAAACGTATTCGCGGCATTTACGACTTGCCCCTATTCTCGCGTCAGGGATGGAAGCCCGGAGGGGGAAGACCCGCTTGTCGGGGCTTCAGCTTTGCCGACAGCCCGGCCCGAAGGGCGACGTCCACCCCCTCATGGTGGGGCGCTCGACGAGGCGAACGGAATTGTCTTCGCAGCTTGAACCGACTATCCGGATCAATCCGGCGGATCGGTCGGGATCGTGTCGGTCGGTGTTCCGCAAACTCTGCAGATGATGATGAACAGCCACATTGTCATTCAAGTCATGCTTTGCGTGCTGTCCTGCGAGCCGGCGGAAATCCGGGTCTGGGACGGAGATTCTATACGGCTGGGGCCGACCAGCCGGGCGGAGTCCGTGCGCATTTTCAACATCGACGCTCCTGAGATCGACGGTCAATGCACTTACGAATCCGAACTGGCCCAGCAGGCGAAGCATAGGCTCGCCGAGATCATGGAAGGTAGGCGCGTCGAGCTGTTCCGGCAGGGGAACGATCGATACGGCCGCACGCTTGCGGTGATTCAGGTCGACGGCGCGGACGTCGGCGACCAACTGGTTCGAGAAGGTCTCGCCCGGACATGGAGCGGCAGGCGAGAGGCGTGGTGTTAGCTCCTCAATAGGCTGCCGCAAGGCTGCCGCAGCAGCCGGACCCCTTGCGATCGATTGCCAGTTTCATGTCAATGATGGCTCGCTCGACGCAGGTCGGATCCGACGGGGCAAAGTTGATCGTCGTAATCTTGCCATTCAGCACTTCAGCAACTGTCGGACGGCAACTGCATTTCGCGCTGAAGATCATCTAGTCCCTTGATTGTGAAACTCATGGGTTTCCTGCCCGCGAAACGTTGCGACCGCCTTTCTGTCCGGAGTACTGTGCCAGATTCGCTGCATCGATGTTTGCGGCGGGCGCTTTCGTTACAAGACCTGCAGCGCGCAGGCTGGCATCGGCCCCGGCGTAGCCGACCTTTAGCAACAGTTCGATTTCGGAAGGAGAAAAGGGATTGAGGCGGGTCCGCAGGCGGGCTGCCAGCAATGCGGCGTCGTCCGGAAGCGAAACCGCATCCTCGAGGCCGTAGGCGCTGATCGGGGTCTCGATGCTCCAGAAGGCAACATGACGCTGTTTGAGATTGTGAACGCCAAAGAGCAGGCGCTTGCGGGAGTTTTCCGCCTGCTGCTGGACGATGTTAAGGACCCGATAGACTTGGCCGAACCAACGGCCCGTCGGTGAGCCAAGTTCAGGCATGGTGGCGCCGGCATTGCTGACCAGAACGGTGCGGCAGCGGCGCCAGATGCGTTCCAGACCGAGATTGTCGTACACGCCGCCGTCGGTCAGCACGGCCTGCTGCGTGAAAGGTGCCTTGTGTAGATCGGCCCCGTCCATCGGTTTGACGCTGCCGCTCTCAAAGTTGAGCCGGACGGGCGATAGGAACGGCGGAAACGCGGACGATGCAGCAATGACGCAGGATAGAGCCAGACGCGGATGGTCGATCCGACCGACGCGGTGATCAGCGGCGTAGTCCTTGGCAAACCTCCATCCGCTTCCGGTCTGAAGATTGGTTGCCATGAACGTGAAGCGCGGCTTATCGGGGAGGTCCTGCAGGGTCGCTCCACCGAACAGGTGGCGGTCATAGGCTTTGGCCACTTCGCCTGCTGCGGTGAAGCTTGGAAGGAGACCCAGAAGAATCGCCTTCACATCGACGCCGACGGTCGCAAAGCGGGCGATCGGACCGATGACCTGTTCATCCAGGTTCATCGCGCGACCATTCGCGTCAAAGTTCAGCCGGGACCATGCCGTGCCGAGTACGCCTGCCGTGATGGAGCCGCCCGAGACGCTCGCGATCTCACGCAGGCGCGGCAGGAAGCCGAACTCATTGAGCCGCACCAACGCGCCCGCGTGATAGAGCATGGCACGGTAGCCGCCGCCGGACAGGCACAGACCGATGACATCCTCGACTTTGCCTCCGGTCAGAAAATCGTTGCGTCCGGCCTGGGCCTCGAAAAGGCCCTGAAGATCACTACGCTGTGGTGTCGCCGGAGCATCCGCTCCTGTCACGACGCGCCTCCAGCATCCGTGAGACCTGCACCGCTGACGGCAAACGTAAAATGCCCATCCTGCGCCGCAATCGCCATGAGCCCCGGCAGACCTTCGTTCTCCAGTTCCTGCCCGAGCCAGAGAAGCTGGACGATGTCGGTGCTGCTGGGCATGGCTGACGCGCGGTCGGGGTGCGAATGCCATTCCCCGACATAGCGAAGTTGATACAAGGTCGCGGCAACCGCCGCGCTGACCTGTCCGGCTAGATCGGCGACGCCGCGTTCAAATCCGGTTTGCGAGGCGCGGCTGTCCTCCGGGGCCGGGAGCGCGTGTGCGATGTGGACCGATTGACGGCTCATATCCGCGATTCCCAGGAGAACCCCGCCCGTTTCATTCGGCAGCTTCGCGTGCCGCATGGTGGCAAGACGATCAAGGAGGTCTGCGTCATAGGAGACGGTCCATGCACCGAAGGAGACACGGGTGACTGCCGCGCCCTTTCGCTGAACACGCTGGACTTCCCCCGTGGTGGACAGAGTCCAGATGGTGATGGCGGCACCATCGTCCGCCAGCGCTGACGCGATACCCTTGGCCGCGAGCGCGCTCAGGATGGCGGCATTGCTTGCCGGAATGCGGTTGGTCAGAGCTCGGCAGGATCCGGTGTAGCGCACGCCGGGACCGTCTGTGCCGAGATGTCTCGCCAGAGACGGCTCCGTCAGTATGAACCGGTGATACTGTGCCTCCAGATCGCGCAGGGTGAGCGCGCGGTCAGCGCTTTCGGCGAGAAGGACGACTGCGGTTCCGGCGGGATTGAAGAAAGCGCAGACGCGGCGCGCCGTCACATCCGGCAGATCGGACAAGTGCCGGGAGACCGCAACGGACGCGGAAGCATCAATGATAATATCGGCGTCCTTCAGTGCGGCCGCGAACTTGGGCGCAGCCTGGTCATCCGGCTTCAGCACGTTGCAGGCAATGGCCGCCACAGGTTCGCCGAGGAGCCCCGAAAGCCGGTGTGCGAGCGCGGCGGCCTTTGGTGCGCCGATATCTGTGGCAAATAGGGCGTGGCGCACGAGATTGTGCGGCAGGAGATGATCCTCATCGATGATCGTCCATTCAAACGCGCCCTCGCGCGCGAGATCGGCAGAGAGCTGAGAGCCGAGAGAACCTGCACCGATCAGGACCGCACGACGGCGGTCGGGCCCTGCGTGACCCGCAACGGCTGCGGCGAGATCGCGGTTCAGCGCGAAATGCACCTGAGCCGGCTCGATGCGTGACGGGTCGGAGCTGGCTGCTCCTTCCGGAAAGGCCAGCATGTAGCCGCGCTTATCACCGACGCCGGTATTGTTGGCATAGAGCACGCCGAGCGCGACCCCGATGTCCCCGGCGGTGTCGTAGGTCAGGAACGCGCGGACGTCATTGACGCCGGGCCGCTCTCCGACAGCGATCGGAAAGGCGACCACAATGGCGAGCCGCGTTGAAAGGCGGCGCACATGGTCCGGACCAAGGCCTTTCCATGTCTTCAGGCGCGATTTCAGTTGGTCAATGAGGCGGATGCCGTGCGGCTCAAGCTCGGCAGCAAGTGCCGTGAGCGTGTCCGGCGCATGACGAAGCCGGGCCATGGCCTGCGGCTCGGCCTGAAACGCCAGCACCGTGAAGGCTGGGGGATGAGGATCATTCGGCACGGCGGGGCGCGAGATGATAAGGTTCTCGTTGTCGGGCCGTATCATGCCCGCTAGTTCGATAGGCTCCTGTCCTTCGATCAGCGCGGCGGCAGGAAGTATCAGGCCGATTTGCGAGCTGAAGAACAACGGATCGGGTGGTTGCGCCGGGTCGTGCAATTCGCCCCGCGCTGCCCTGGCGAGCCAAAGCTGAATACGACGCGCGATGTCCTGGGCGGACACAGTCAGTCGGGCTTCAGCCCATGGGCGGTCATCTATGCACAGGGCACAAGGGCCGCCCGGCGGCGACCAGTTCTGATGCAGCGTATCGGGGAAGTCCGGACGCAGCGATACAACGCTGAACGGACCCTCGGTGAAGGGGAATACGACGGCAACGGGTTCAACGGCCTTGATCGGGTAGGCCAGGTCCTGTGGACGTTCGACATCGACATCCAAGGCTACTGCGGCGTGGCCGCTTTCGGATGACTGTCGCAGGCCAGCAAGGGTGATACCGGGCAGCGATCCCTGCACGGCGAGGGACGCCAGTTCTCTTGAGAGAACCGGCGTCAGTTCACCGATGTCGGCGACTTCAGCACCGAAGCTGGTCCACCACGCGTGCAAGGTCATGCGCTAGCCCGCCCGCGCCGGGGTCGAGATCACGCTGGCCGCACCGACCGTTGCCGACACCGACAGCAGCGTCGCGCCCCGCTCGGTGATTTCGATGGTCGAGGGCTTGGGCTTGCTTGATGAGGGCAGGTCCATCGTGACCTTGAAGGCTCCGTCCTTCATATTGGCCACACGCTTGTAGTAGTTGGCCGCTTCTCGGTGCGGCGGCTGCACATCTTTGTCTTCAGCGCTGCCCTTCACCGGGATCGACTTGCTGGTGGACATCATCGTGCAGCGCGGCTGACCCTGTGCTTCGTACAGCCATTTCACGTCGGGGGTGGGCTTGGTCTCGTCCTCACCTTTCTCGGGGCCAATTGACAGGTACGAGCAGTGATGCGGGATCTTGAAGATATCCCAGCGCAGCCGATCTTCCCGCTTGTGACGCCTTGTGGTCTGCACGATTTGATCGATGGAATCGTAGTTGATGTCGGACATGAACAGCGCGTGAGTTTCACGCGAACCTTCAAGGAAGGTCGCCTGGAACACGACGCTGTCCTGGTTGCGGTCGACGATTCCGTTATCATCCTGCCGCCAGCCGAACGGGCTGTGGATGAAGAACTGCACCCGCTCCGGCCCGGCAGTCGAGAACCCCGGCACGAGCTGCCCTGCATCGGTGATAAGATGCGCGCGCGATTCCAAGGTCAGGCCGTTCTTCTCCAGCCACTCCTTCAGTTTCGCGGGTCGGGAGAACACGCGGATGCCGTAGCCCTCCTTGAGGCGGTAGCGGGCCTCCTGCCGGATGATGCGCGCGCTGTCCTGGCAACCTTCTTCGAGGATGGCGGCAGCAGGGACCCACAATTCCCGGATTTTGATGCGGCCTTCACCCTGATACTTGGCGGCATGGTCAAGCCAGAAGAAATCCCCGGACCCGCAGCAATGATCGTCGTCGAGGTGGGTAAACAGCACGACATCGTAGTAGTCGCGCTTGGCAGCGCGCAGGTCAGACTTCAATTCGGTCGGCAGATCGATGCGCCGATCCCATGGGTCTTCGGGGTTGCGCATGTCGGCATAATCCACAAGCAGCTTTCGGCCGTCGGCAAGATCGAAGCGCGTGCAGTCGGCATTGCCGAGCGGATGAAATGTGAGTTTAGCGGTCATGGGGTCCTTCTTCCTGCTCTGCCCTTGCGGGCGTTGTGATGCGCCGCCTGGGCTTGCGCTTGTGCGGCTCGGTTGTGTTTGGCATTTGCATCGTCCTCCCTTTCGATCTCGTTCAATGAATCTGTTTAACGGCTCTCAAAAAAATTACCCGACAGGGCAGTAGACAAATTCGACGCCGCCAGTGTCGGCGGCGCTTTCGCGCCTGAGAAGAAAGCCCTGTTCCCAGAGTTGCTTGAACTTCATGCTGGCATTCGCGATCGAGAGGTTCCTTTGCGCCGCAAATTCTGCCGCGCGTGTCTGCGGACGGCTCATCGCGAACTGAAACGCCTCACGCGTGCCTTCACTCGGCTGAAGGCCAATCAGTGTTGCGTTCTTTCCCTGCCACACCAGCACTGGCTGTTCCTTCTTTTCGCCTGCCGCATCGATATTCTCGATCATGTCGGGATCAGTCAGATCGACTAGGCAGAACCCCTTGGTACGGCGAAATCGCCGGGCCAGTTCGATGATGGTTTCGGACGCGAAGGATATGTCCACGCGCTTTACATCCTTCATCGATACGCGGAAGACGACCGTGCCGGCGTGGTCTTCCACAAAGCCGAGCAGACGCTGATAGACTTCTCGTCCCTGGCTGCGCCCCCATCCTTCAGGGCGGTCCATGTATGAAATCAGGGGAAGCACCCGCGTCGTCACCTCGTTCATCGGGTTCATTTAATCAGATTCGGGTGAGACGTCAAGCACCCAGCCCAAAGGCAAAGGCAATATGTGTGCCCCACAGCAGCGGCAGGCCTTCGTAGCAATAGGCGCGGTTTGGTTCATAAGCGCCACGGGCTGGCTTTAGCAGGACGCGCTGGTTTGGAAGGCGCACGTCCAGCGACGCATCGAATTTGATCGCTTTGGCAGCGCAGCCCTTCAACCCGCAACCCCGGTCGGCCCCATGACGGGAAAGCCCTTGGCGGAAGACCTCCACAAGCAGGTCCGTATCCGAGAGCTGTGCCAGCTTGGGGAACTCGGTGCGCAAGGACGGTCGCAGCGTCTGCATGATGCCTAGGCCGCTGTCGGAGACGGCCACAGAAAGACGGTTGCCGCCCGAGTAAACTTGAAGAGCCGCATAGCCGTCCAGTTGCGTGGCACTGTGCGAGAAAATGTTGTCGATAAGTTCGGCGAAGATCGTCCAGGTGGCGCCTTTGAGTTCCTCCACGTCTAGACGGCTGCTGCATGCATAGGAAATGGCGTCGCTCAAGCGGGTCGGTAACTCCTCGTCGCGCTCATCCTTGTTGATTCGGGCGATCTCGACCAACATGCTGTTACCGCCCCGATGAAGGCGCGCCCCGGAATAGAACGGCCTTGAAGGCAGGATTTCGACATCGGTTGAGAGGTGATCGAAGAAGCCCATCCGGTTCAGGTAGCCCATGGTTCCGGATTCGCCCTCTTCGAAATTCAGGCGCACGCGGCGTGTCGTGTAGGCGAGCTGGTTGGCAAGTGAAAGCAGACGGATCGCGCCATCGACCATGATCTTGCAACCGACAGGAAACGCGAAAACGACCTCTGTCGTGTTGTTGTTGTGTGGTCCGCACGAATCCCGCAGCGCCGCTTCAAATCGTGAGGCATTGATCCAGTTTGCGGGGAAACTCACCGTGCAGAGCATACAACACCTTTCGCGAGTCACATGATCGAAAGATCGCCTGCTGCCAGATTAGGCTGGTCCCTTCGGTAGAAATATATACGGCCAACGTTGTTCAAAAAGGGCTGTCGGTCTTTCGAGCTGGAGCTGAAGGAAACAGGCTCACTAGGCACCTGAGGTCTGCTGTCGGGCGTCAATGACCATTGTTGGAGCCGAGGGCGCGACGGTGATCACGGCGCCCGCGGTCATCAGCACGATCAGCCCGCGCTCGGCGCCGGTCATGTCGAGATAGGCGCGAACTTGCGAGCGATAGTGATCGAGCGTCTGCGGATCGGGGTTCACGTCGCTCTTCCAGTCGACGACGACGCCGGGGCGACCCTCGGCAGTCAAGGTCAGCGCGTCCGCGATGCCAGCGGTCGCGGTCTCCTCGCCATCATCCGCGCGGGCGGCGTAAACGGGAAACTCGGCTAGCAGTGCCGGGCGCAATGCCGCGATCTCGGGCAGAGCCAGGGTCCGCATGACACAGCCCGCCAGTTCCTCGGCCGAAAGACCTGTCGCCGGATCGGCAACCGGCGAACGGCCGAGCGCCCGAATGAGCACGTTGGCGCGTTCGGTGAAGGCCGGCGTGACCGCATCGGTTTCTCCGGTCAGGACTTCCTCCATGAGCTTATGGAGGATCAGCCCGCGCTCGCGGCCGCCCTGGACCGCGACTGCCGCTTCAAGTTCACGCGGCTGGTCATCGCCCGAGCCCATCCAGATTCCGGCCTCTTCCTCCTGGAGCAGGGCGCCGGACGTGCTCTCGTCGCGGCTCGGCGCCAGCCAGGTGAGGCGCGTCTGCCGGGCGGCGATGGCCGCAGCCTCGGCCGCGAAGGTGTCGCGCGTCTGGGTATTGCCCGCGCCAGCGCCGGCGACTGCCTCCCCGAGCGGCAGATGCGAGACATCGAGGCCGGGCAGATCGGCAAGCGACAGATCGACGAGACCAATCCAGGCCGATCTCGAGGGCGTTGTATCGAGCCGGGGCAGAACGAGGAGCTCGCGGGCACGCGTCGCCGCGACATACCAGAGCCGGATGCGTTCGCAATCCAACTCGTCCTTTTCCGCCTGGCGCGCGGTCTCATACCCCTCAGGCGCGACGCCGAGAACCGGGCAATAGAACGTGTCGGTCTGACGGTCGATCACCGCGCTGTCGGGCGCCATGACGCCCGTCATGGTGTTGACGGGGATGACGATTGGCCATTCGAGGCCCTTGGCCGCGTGCATGGTGAAGAGCGCGACGGCTTCTTCCTGCGCGTCGGGCCGGCCTTCCACGGCGCGCGCCTCGTCGGTCCAGGCTGCGGTCATCGCTTCGGCGAAGGCGCGAAGCCCGCGCACGGCGTAGCCCGTCGACAGGCTCAGATAGAGATCGACATTGGCGAGCGCGCGTTCGGCCTGACCGCGATGGCGCTCGAGAAGGATGGGACGAACCCGCATCACGTCTACGGCCTGCGAGAGAAGCTCGTGCGGCGTCGTGCTGTTGCTGCGGCGGTAGAGCGTCTGCAGCTTTTCGATGATCTCGCGTGCGAGCGGATGAGCGACGGTGGTGGGATCGACGCCGAGATCGAGACGGGGAATCCTATCAGGCTGTTCCTCGGAGCGCGGCAGCGTCCAAACGATATCCAGGAGCTCCTCTTCGGTGAGGCCGACCAGCGGGCCGCGCAGCAGCGCGCCGAGCGCCAGCGTATCGCGCCGGTCGGCGAGAACGCGGGTCAGCGCGATTAGGTCCTGGACCTCCTGGCGGCGGAACAGCCCCTTGCCGGCCTGTGTCGCCACCGGAATGCCGCGACGCTCCAGCGCCTCCTCATAGCGCCACAGTTCGGCGCCGGTCGGCGCCAGCAAGGCAATGTCGCCCGGCTGGCAAAGTCGTTCCGCACCACTGCGCCGGTCGATGATGGGCTGGCTGCCGATCAAGCGCGCGCACAGTTCGGCCACGGCGCCGGCTTCGGCGTCGCGCTGCTGCTCGGCGCTGGCCTTGCCGTTTTCGTCGGCAACAGCGATGTCGAGCGCCGCGACGCACAGGCCGTCGCCCGGGTCGTCGTGGAACGGGTCGAGGGCCGTGAATCCGGGTTGGCCATCCGCCGACAGCACGGTCTCGAAGCGCTCGTTGACGAAAGTGAGGATCGACGCGCAGGAGCGGAAATTGGTGGAGATCGACAGCAGGCTGTCGGGATCCTGAGCGTGAAAGGCCTCGCGCGCCTGCACATAGGCGCTGACGTCGGCGCCGCGGAAGCGATAGATCGCCTGCTTGGGGTCGCCGACCAGGAAAAGCGCGCCCGGCCGGATCAGGAACCGGGTCCAGTCAGGATCGCCATCGACCGGATCGCCGCACAGCCGCCAGAAGATTTCGGTTTGCAGGGGATCGGTGTCCTGGAACTCATCAACCAGGACGCGCGCAAAGCGCTGTCCGAGTGCGCGGCGGACATCATCATGGTCGCACAGCAGATCGCGCGCGGCAAAGACTAGATCATCGAAGTCGAGCTGGGCGCTCGCGCGCTTGTGGTCGCGATAGCGCTGCAGGATCGGACGCGCCTCCTCGATCAGCGCCGCCAGAACCTGGCTGGCCGCCGCCTGAAGAAGCGAAGTCCAGGCATCGCAGCAGGCGGTGTAGTGGCCTTCGGCGGCGATGTTCAGCCGCTCGCCATCTGCCTTGGAGAGGCCCGCGTGCTTCGCCGCCTCGGTCCATTTGCCCTTCTTGCGATAGGAAGCGAAGGTGCCTGCCTTGGTGCAAAGGTCCGGGTGCGGACGCGAGGTCAGAAGCCCAACCAAGCCCGAGGGTGTCGTGGGATCGGGACCGGCCGCGAGCGCGGTCGCCATCTCGGCCAGCCGCTCGACGATCACGACAGTTTCCGGCTCGGTCGCCGCCGCTCCACTCATGAAGGCCGCGAAATCCGCTGTCGCCTGCCGGAACGCCGCCAGATGACCGTCGAGCGGGGAGACGGGCGGCGCCGCGAGGGTGCGGCGGCGCCGCATATTCTCGGCGATCTTATGGACGAGCGCCACGGTTTCACCGGGGCTGTGCAACACCATTTCGGCAAGGATGCCGCCTTGGTCGCCGGACAGACGCTCCCGCAGCCAGCCATCGACGATCTCAAGGAAGGTGAGATCGGCTTGATTGCGGTCCATGACGCCGGCGCCGGGATCGATGTCGGCTTCGGCTGGGTAGGGCTTGATCAGGCGCTGGCAGAAGCCGTGAATGGTCGAGCAGGTGATTTCGTCGATCGCGGCGCTCGCGGT
Organism: Ciceribacter azotifigens; assembly: GCF_048159625.1. Taxonomy (NCBI): domain Bacteria; kingdom Pseudomonadati; phylum Pseudomonadota; class Alphaproteobacteria; order Hyphomicrobiales; family Rhizobiaceae; genus Ciceribacter; species Ciceribacter azotifigens. The sequence continues at coordinate 50,416 of NZ_JBLQTA010000021.1, forward strand.
CGCGAGATTGTCGCGCTGCGCCTGCGACAGGCCTTCGGGCAGCGCCACGCGCAGCTCGGTCGCGACGTCGCCGGCCGAGAGGTCGGCGACAATTTCGCGGACGCGCGAGAGAAGCTCGCTGGCCGCCAGCTCGGTGAAGGTGACGGCGGCGATGGCCCGCGGAGCGACGCCCTCGGCGAGCATGACGGCGATGCGTCCGGCCATGACGGCGGTCTTGCCAGAGCCCGCACCGGCTTCGACGAGGATCGACCGATCATGGAGGCTGATCGCGTCGCGGCGCGCGCCGTCATCCTTGAGGGCCTTTGACACGCTGCTCATCATTCCGCCTCCCAGATTTGAGCGACTTGACCGAGCCGTTCGGTCGCAGCCGGCAGCTTGCGTTTGCAGTAAGTGGCGCTGGCGTTCGCCGGCAGGGCGAAGGCGAGGTCGTCATAGTCGCCGCCCGTGTCGGGGCCTGGCAGTGCGGCGCCGCCGGCGAAACTGATCCTGGCCGCACTCAAATAGCCGGTGATCTCAGCGAGCACCGCCTCGGGATCGTCGAGCTGGAGGTCGACCTGTTCGCGCGGGAACAGCAGTGAGGCGCTGATCGCGATGTCATCGCCCAGCAGCGCCTTCACCGCGAAGGCGTAGAGGCAGCGCTGAAGCTCCCGTCCGCCGTTCAGCCGGATCGCGGCCCGGGGAGCCCGGCCCGTCTTGTAGTCGCGAACGAGCGCGCGCTTGCCGTCGCCCGCGATGTCGAGCCGGTCGATATAGCCGGCGATATTGAACCCGGTATCGGGGATCGTGACTGGTACGCCAGGATCCCACGGGGTCGCCGCGTCCGACTTGGGCTCGGCCCCGCCGAAGGGCACCTCGCCATAGGAGCGGGCACCCGGCAGATGCGCATCGCCATATGCAAGAGCCCGGCCTGCCAACAGCCGGGCATCATCCAGGGTGCGCCCCCAGATGACGGCCGGCGGGACCGCGCGTTCGCTCTCCCAATCGGCGGCGACAACCCCTGCGGCCCGGTCCACAGCCGCCGTGACCTTTTCGGCGTCGGCGGATGCCAATCCACCGGCGCTTTCCAGGTCGTGCAAAGCGCGGTCGAGAACCACGTGAACCAGATCGCCGACGCCTAGCGCATCGAGCACGAGCGGCTCGGCGCTGCTTTCGGGCACGCGCCAGCCAAAGGCATAGACCCAGGTGAAGCTCAGCGGATTGCGCAGCAGACGCCGGAGCGAGCTGGCCGACTGGGTGCGGGCCAGGATTGCCAGAATGAGCGGATGATCGGGCCGGATGAGCCCGTCATGCGCCGTGATCTCGGTGCGCCGCCAGTCGCGCCAGCAGCCTTGCGCGCTGACCGCCTGCGGATCGGCGCTGAACTCCTGCGGCCGGGCCATGAGGCGGTCGGTTTCGCTGAAGGCGTGGGCCGGCACGGCGTTGCGGCGGAGATAGACCTCCTCGCCATGCCCGGCGAGCAGCGGGCTGCGTCCCAGCAGGCGCCCGTCGCTGTCGCGCCGGGCGCGCGAGAGGACGACTTCGCCGTCCGTGGTCGCCAGGATCGTCTCGAAATCGCGGCGATCGGCGAGGCTCACCGGCAGCGGGTCGAGCTCGGCGGTCGGGATGATATGGTCCGGGATCAGCCGGTCTTCGGCGATTCCGCGCGGCCAGCGCGAGGAGTTGAGGCCGATCAGCCGCACGAAGCGGCGCGGCGAGGCCGCGAGCGCACTGGCCGGCATCCAGGCGACGGACACGCACGCCTCCAGCCCGTCGTCCTGCTTCAGGGTTTCGAGGGTGGCGTCGATCGAGGCCGCCGGCCCGGCGAGAAGGGCCTTGCGCCAGATGGCGAGCGCGCGGCCAGTGAGGAAGGCCTCACCGATCTCGGGCGCTGTGTCCGGCCCCTTGTCGAGCAGGTCGATGGCTGCGCGCAAGGCCGGGGTGTGATCAGCGCCATCCGGCCAGTCCTCGGACTTCAATCGCCCCAGCAAGCGGTTCCAGGCGTTCGGCGTCGACATCGGCGCATCGGCCGGCAGGACGCGCAGCCAGCCTTCGGGAAGCGACTCAAACGGCGCGGAGTCCCGACACAGGGCGGCGAGGCGGCGGAGCCGGGACTGCGACAGGCCGCGAACCGCGATATCGGCCAGCGCGGCGGCCGCCTGGCCTTCACGGGTGGTGACGGCCCTGACGCCATGGACGAAGTGCAGGTCGATATTGGCGTCCGCGCGCAGGGCGAGAAAGTGATCGTCATAGTCGGCGGGCGAGGCAGTGGCGATCGCGATGTCAGACGGCGCCGCCCGCCCGGAGGCGAGGAGCGACCGCGCCCAGCGCATGGCCTCGATGGCTTCGTGATAGGCCGTCGCGGCGCTGACCGCGCTGACCTCCGGGGTTTCCGAGGGTGCGCGCAACACCGCGACACCGGTGCCTTCCAGCCAGGCTGGCGCCGGCCGCGGCCCGGCCGTCCATTGCACGGGAATATGCGCGGTGAGCGCCCCAAGGAGCGGCCGCCAGATGGGCGAGAGCTCGGTGAGGCCGGCGATCTCCATGGGGCCGAGAACGGCGGGCGCATGGGCGATACGGCTGGTCGCGGCGGCGACGATGTCGATGGGCCGGATCACGCCGGCGGGAAGCTGCGCCAGGACTGCCGCCTCCAACCGCGCGATGGCCTCGAGTCGCGGATGCTCGTCCGCGCGCGCCGCAAGGTTGATACCGGCGCGCCAGGCCTTGTGCAGGGTGTCCGCGGCCGCATCAATCATGCCGGGCAGCGACTTGATGCCTTCGAGCTCGCCCATCGGCGTCGTTGTCAGCACGGCCTGGATCGCCGCGCGCAGGCTTTCGTCATCGATCGGCCGGACAAAACCTCCGGCCAGCCGCACCGCCGCCTGCTCGAAGGACATGACCTGCAGGCCGTGGCGGCCGGCGCGCGCCGCCGCCAGGCGGCGTTCCCGCATGGCGAGGCGGCCGTGAACCACGAGGGTGGATCGACTCGCGACGGACATGGCCGCTTTCCTTTCCGGGGGGTTACTTCTTGTTCGGACGCTGGGTGAGCGCCGATGCGGCTGCTGTCTTTGCGGCCTTACTGCTCTTGGGATTCCGCAGCACCTTGGCGGCAGCGCTCGCCGCCCGCTTGCTGGTGACTTCGCCCTTTGAACCACGTTTCGGCATCGTCTTGCCCCCGTGAAATTCGCGCCGATCACCATTGACTGGCGCGGTAGATGGGAATAATAATTACACGGATCGCGTCGGTATGTCCATATACTTTTTATCCCCATCGACGCACGGAGACGAAAAGCAATGTTGGAAGGCGCCGCGGCGTTGAAATGGGGCGTGGAGCGCCGGCTCGAGTTCATCGAGTTCCGGCTGTTCTGGGAGGGCGGCGTCAACCGCTCCGACATCATCGAGATGTTCGACGTGTCCGTGCCCCAGGCGTCGAAGGACCTGACGCTCTATCAGGAGCGCGCGCCTCAGAATGCCATTTATGATAAGAGTGCCAAGCGTTACGTCGCCAGCGATAAGTTTACGCCCTGCTTCCTGAAGCCCGACCCCCATGGCTATCTCAATCAGCTTCGCTCGATCGCTGACGGCATTCTTGATCCTTCCCATGCATGGCTCGGTCATCTTCCGTCATTCGGCGTCGCCCCAAGCCCTGCTCGGGGTATTAGGGCCGAAGTGCTGAGGTCGGTACTATCGGCGATACGCCAGCACGCGGCAGTGGAGATCCGGTATCAATCGCTGTCGAGTTCTAAACCCAGATGGCGCTGGATATCTCCGCACGCACTCGGTTTTGACGGTTTTCGATGGCATGCTCGCGCGTTTTGTGGTGCCGATCGGAGCTTCAAGGATTTCCTCCTGTCTCGCATCTTAGAGACGCGGGCCTCGAAACCCTGCGAAGCTGACGCAAGCGAAGACAAGGATTGGCAACAAGAGATCACGCTGGAGATTGGACCACACCCCGGGCTTTCTGATACGCAGAAGAAGGTTATCGCGCTCGACTACGGCATGCGTGACGGGAAAGCGCATGTAAGGGTTCGTAAGGCTCTTCTTTATTACACGCTGAAGCGCTTGGGCTTGGATGTTGATCCAAGCACACGTGCCCCACAAGACCAACAGATCGTCCTTCTGGCGTCGCCGACGTCTGCTGAAGGTCAATCGCGAAATGCTGAAGGAGCCGTCTGATGCCCGACTCGAATCTGAAACAGGAGCTTAGGCGGCGATTGTTCAAAGGGATATTTGTTAATATTGCCCATGAAGTGAATACGGGCGTGGTGTGGGTTGGATTGCATTATGCTCGCGCTTCGAACTAGGACTGATATGGCGAGCAATGGCGGATCGCTCACCCGAACTGAACAAAAGACTACACTTTGGTGCGGCGCACGTGCCGAAGACGCTAAGCTTTCCTTGTTCGGCATGAAGCTCTCAGGGGGCGGAGCGCATCAATCCAAGACGATGATGTTCCGCGAACTCGAAGCCCTGATCGGCACTGGCGCATCGACGCCGGAAGAGTTTCGATCGGCCGCTATCGATGAGAACGCAATCGGCAAGGCGACGAGCAACACAAGGCGGCTGACTTTTAGGCATTTGGCCTCGCTCTATGGGCTCGTTGATCAGCCGCCTTTGACGAAGGCGCTCATGAGGACGTGGAAAGGCGACATTCAGGGCCGCCGCTTGCGGGCATTGCTCGTTGCTTTGGCGCGTGACCCGCTGCTGCGGGAGACAGCACCTGTCGTCATGACAGGTTCCGTGGGGCAAAGCCTGCAACGGCCATTGTTTGAAGAGGCATTCGTCGCAGCCTTTCCCGAACGCTTCAGCGAAAAGATGCTGCGGTCTCTCGCTCAGAACTGTGCCTCGTCATGGACCCAGAGTGGGCATCTGAAGGGCGCTGTCAAGAAACTACGGCAGCGAGTGACGCCCACTCCAACGACAGTCGCTTTGGCCGCACTCATTGCGACTGCATCCGGCTTCGGCGGGCCGGCTATCCTGAGCTCCGGCTGGATGATGGTTCTGGACCTGTCGCCGGAACAAGCTCTTGACGCATTGCGGCGAGCCGAAGCTATCGGGCTAGCTCGCGTCCGCTCAGCCGGCGATGTGACCGAAATATCCGTCCGCCAGCCGATGGCGACCGCATTGGGGGTGCCGGAACTTGAATACGTTTGACGACATCCTCGCCGCCTACAGCAAGCAAGTCAGGCTACCTTGGGCCGAAGACGCGCCTCCCGCGGGCCGCGTCTGGATCGTCTGGTACGACAAGTCGCTCCAACGTCGTTTCACGGGTCGTCTTGCGGAGTTCGAGCATGCGACGCTCAAGGCCGGGCACGGTTGGCGACAAGTCTCCCTCTCGGGCTGGTTCGGTTCCTGGATTGGGCAGCACGAATTCTTCGATGCGCTGGTCGAGCAACCTGCTGAAATCCGAGGGCTCCTGCCTGAAATTGAGAACAGTCTCGTTAACGAACTGAAGGATGCCCTGCGCTCCTGCACCGCGAATGACATCCTGGCCGTGGACGGCTGCGGTGCGCTGTTCGGTGTCGCGCGGGTCTCGACTTTGATCAGCCGTGTCGCGGACTCCATCTCTGGGCGGCTTCTTGTCGGATTCCCCGGCAAACACTCCGCCGGCGTGTACCGTCTGCTCGATGCACGGGACGGATGGAATTATCACGCCATCCCGATCCCGGCTGACAACGCATTGTGAGGGGCGACGCCATGCTTAACCGTGAAACTTTCCATACCGATCCGGCAGAATACAGACTGGCCAATCAGGGTGTCGCCAAGATTTCGTTCCCGCCGGCTTCGGAAGCTCTGGAAACGCTGCGCGGAGAGCTCACTACCTTTGTATGCGACGGCGCTTATGCCAACGGCCTCGCTCGAATCCTGGAGGCATTCCTGGGGTCCGTTGGCCGAGGCGGCAGCGCGCCGGCGGTATGGATTTCCGGGTTCTATGGCTCCGGCAAGTCCCACCTTGCGAGCATGCTCGCCGCATTGTGGACGAACCTGGAGTTTCCCGACGGTGCCACGGCCGAAGGGCTGATCCATCATTTACCGCCAGAGGTGGCAGCACCGTTGAAAGAGTTGCGCATCGCGGCGAAGCGGGCGGGCGGTGTTGTGGCAGCGGGCGATACGCTCGGCACAGGTCCCTCGGATCCGGCCGAGGCCACGCTTGGCATCGTGCTGCGGGCAGTTGGGTTGCCAAGCGATCTTCGCGCGGCCCAGGTCGCGTTCTGGCTGGCCGATCTCGGCATACTGGACAGTGTTCGCAAGGCGCTGGGCAGCACGTTTGATACCGACATTCGCAACTTCATTCTGTCGCCCCGCTTCGGCGCCGCAGTGCTGAAAGAGAAACCGGATCTCGCGGGCTCGCCAAAGGACCTAAGCGGACTGCTCCGTTCGCAGTTCCCCGAGCCGCCAGCGGTCACCGTCGATCTCCTCGAAACGATGGTTCGGCAAGCCCTCATGCTGGGTCGAACCGAGTTGCCATTGACCTTGATCGTGCTCGACGAAGTGCAGCAATTCATCCGGCAAGACCCTGGTCTGACGCTGAAGATTCAGACGATAGCTGAACGGCTGGCCGGTCGGTTCGACGGCCGCGTGCTTCTCGTCGCGACCGGTCAACAGGCTCTGAGCGACGTTCAGGATTTGCAAAAGCTTCTCGACCGGTTCCCGGTGCAGATCGCGCTCGGCGAAGCGGATGTCGATGCGGTCATCCGAAAAACCGTCCTGCGAAAGAAAACGGGCGCCGAAAAGCCCATTCGCGGCATGCTGAACGCTAATGCGGGCGAGATCAGCCGGCACCTGCGCGGCAGCCGTCTGGCGCACACGGTGCAGGACGACGACGACGCAGTGCTCGACTGGCCGCTGCTTCCTTCTCGTCGTCGGGTCTGGGAGCGCATCCTGCGCGAACTCGACCGCACCGGTCTTGGCGGAACGCTGCGGGGGCAACTGCGGACCACGCTCGACGCGGCGCGCACCTATGGCGATAAGCCGCTCGGTCACGCGGTGCCGGTCGACTTCCTCTACGGACGGTTCTCGACCGAGGCGTACAACGCCGGGCTTTTGCCGGGCGAGACGCGGAATCGCATTGAATCCCTGCGCAGTGGACCGGACAAGGATCAGCTAAAGGCGCGCATCCTCATGCTGGTCTACATGCTCGGCCGCATCGCGCCGGAGGCGGACCACCATGGCGTCCGTGCGAAAGCGGAGACCATCGCCGACCTTCTGATCGTCGACCTCGCCGGAGAAGACGAACTGCGCCGCAAAGTGCCCGACTTGTTGCATGAACTTCAAGCCGACGGGGCGGTGATCGAGGTCGGCGGTGAATGGCGCTTGCAGACGAAAGAGAGCGCGGAATGGGAATCCGCGTATCGCAGCGAAGAGAAGGCCATTCTGGCCGATCAGTCGGGACTCACCCGGTCACGACGCGAGCTGCTCGAGGAGGCGATCGAGACCGCCTTGGCAGGCGCCGCTGGCGTGACGCACGGCTCCAGCCGTCAGCAACGGCGCATCCACCGACTGCGTCCCGACGACAAGGCTCCGGCAGATGGCATCCCATTGCGGCTGAGGAGCGGGTGGAACGAAGACCTGACGACGGTGGAGAAAGACATCGCGGCGGCATCGACATCGGATCCTTCCGTTCATCTGCTTATCCCGCGTCATCCGACACGCGACAACGAACTAACGACGGCGCTCACGACTTGGCGCGCCGCTGAGCACGTCCTGCAAGTGCGCGGGGTGCCGCAGACCGACGCTGGGCGCGAGGCCCAATCCGCCATGCAATCCCGTGCGAACAAGGCGCAGGCCGTCGCCAAGGAAATTGTCCGCGAAGCGGTGGCGCAGGCCCGTGTCTATCAGGCGGGCGGCAAGCTGATTGCCGGCGCGCCGGGCGAGGCGGTGAAGGAAGGGGCGACCAACGCGCTTGCCCGCCTTTACCCGCAGTTTGCCGACGGCGATCACCCCGGCTGGGACAAGGTGCGCGACCGGGCGATGCGCAAGGACCCGGACGCCATGAAGGCGGTGGATCACGCCGGCGCGCCGGAAAACCACCCCGTGTGCAAGGCGCTGCTGGCCGAGCTCGGCCCCGGCCGGAAAGGCTCGGACCTGCGCTCGAAGTTCACCAGCCCGCCCTATGGCTGGTCGCAGGACACCGTCGACGGTGCGCTCATCGTCCTGGCCAACGCGGGGCTGGTCCGCGTCACCGGTGACGATGGGAAGCCCGCTTCGCTTCCCGATCTGCCGCGCCAGAAGCTCGGCACCTGCACTTTCCGCGGCGAGACGACGATCATCACCATCGCGCAACGTATGCCGGTACGTGGCCTGCTGACCGACGCGGGCATCGCGTTCGAGAACAACCAGGAACACTTGGTGCTGACGGCGCTTCTCGAACGCCTCGAAACGGCCGCCCGACAGTCCGGTGGCGAGCCGCCCGCGCCGGAGCCGGAGACGGTGCCGAACATTGCCTCCTACAAGGGGCTCTCCGGCAATGACCTCCTTGCCGCCCTCGCGGCGGACGCGGCAACGTTGCGCGACAAGCTGAAGGCATGGAAGGCGGCCGCCCAGAAGATCGGCGACCGGTTGCCCAACTGGCGCCTGGCGGAACGTCTGGTCGCCCTGGGCGCCACGGAACAACAGGGTGATCTCGACGACCTGCGGGACGGACGGCGGTTGCTCGCCGACCCCGATCCGGTGCCGCCCTTGATCTCTGCGGCGGCGGACACGTTGCGGGCGAAGCTGAACGCCGCTCATGCGGCCTGGGAGGCGGCGTGGCAGAAGGGCGAGCAGCGGCTCGCCGACGATCCGACCTGGGCGAAGCTATCCCCGGAACAGAAGCACAGCATCCGTCAGGAATGCGGGCTGCTGATAGTGGACAAGCCCGCGGTTGACACGCCGCAGGCAATCGCCGAGGCGCTGTCGCGACGTGGCCTCTCGGAGTGGGAGAACATGGTGAAGGCGCTGCCGGCGCGTATCGAGGATGCGCTGGCCGCCGCCGCCGCGTTGCTGGAGCCCAAGGCGCGCGCCGTGAACCTGCCGGGCGCACTGCTGAAGAGCGAGGCGGAGCTGGACGACTGGCTCGCCAAGGTCCGCGAGCGGATCGCCAAGTCGCTGGGCGACGGTCCCGTGATCCCGAAGGTGTGACGCATGACGAACCGCTACCTCCCCACCGCTCTGCGCCGGACACTCGAAAAGACGGTCAAGGACGCACGCATCATCGCCGAGGAAGGCGCGGGCGATGCAATCCAGCGCCTCGGCGTGGCGGCCGGCAAGGCGCCCGCCTACCTGAACGATGCCGAGAAGGAACTGCGCCGCCGCCTGCGCGCCCATGCCCGTGCGCTGGGCGACGCATTCAATAAGTCGGACGAGACGCAGGAAACGAAGCGGCTGGTCGAAGCGGCCGCCTACGCGCACTGGCACCGTATGCTCTTCGCCCGGTTTCTGGCCGAGCGCGGGCTGCTACGGAATCCGGAGTATGACGTGCCGGTTTCGCTGGAGGACTGCCGGGAGCTCGCCGAGGCCGAGGGCCTCACGGACCCTTGGGTGATCGCCGAGCGCTATGCGGCCGCGATGCTGCCGGCGGTCTTCCGCATCGACGATCCGGTCCTCGCGATAGAGCTCGACCCGGTCCACCCGCAGAAATTGCACCGCCTCGTCACGGGGCTCGATGCCGAAGTCTTTCAAGCCGAGGACAGTCTTGGCTGGACCTATCAGTTTTGGCGCGCGGCCGAGAAGGATGCTGTCAACAAATCGGGCGTGAAGATCGGGGCCGACGAGCTGCCTGCGGTCACGCAGCTGTTCACCGAGCCCTACATGGTGCGTTTCCTGCTGCACAACACGCTGGGGGCGTGGTGGGCGGCCAAGGTACTCGCCGCCGATACGGCTCTTGCGCAAACCGCCGCAGACGAGGACACCTTGCGCGCGGCGTGTTCCCTGCCCGACTACAGCTTCGACATGCTGCGCTTTGTGCGTGAGGACAAGGACAGCCCTTGGCGACCCGCAGCGGGCACCTTCCCCGGCTGGCCCAAGGAAGCCAAGGCGATCACAATGCTCGACCCGTGCTGTGGGTCCGGGCACTTCCTTACCGAGGCACTGGCGATCCTAGCGGCGCTACGGCAGGCCGAAGAACATCTGTCGCCGCACGATGCGGTCGCGGCGGTGCTGCGCGACAACCTTCATGGGCTGGAGATCGACGGACGATGCGTGCAGATCGCGGCGTTTGCAGTGGCATTAACAGCTTGGCGAATTGGAGGATGGCAAACTTTGCCGCTCCCACACATTGCTTGGGTCGGCGCACCGCCGCCGTTGCCAAAGCGAGAATTCGTTGCGCTTGCGGATGGCAACGAAGAACTCGGGTACGCGTTGGCTGCACTGCATCATCTCTTCGCCAAGGCGCCAATACTGGGAAGTTTAATCGAGCCTTCCGGCGGAGATTTGTTCGAAGCAGAGAGAATGCGGGAAATCGAGCGTTTGCTGTCGCCACTGCTTGAAAAAACAAGAAGTGCGGAACCTGACCAACGAGAAGGCGTCATTGCGGCGAGAGGCATGTCGGATGCCGCGGCCATGCTGTACAAACGGTTTTGGCTTCAGGTGACAAATGTCCCCTATCTTTCCAGGGTTAAGCAATCATCCGATCTGGCGACTTATCTAGAAGCTCGCTTCAAGAATGCGAAACCGGATCTCGCCACTGCAATGCTTGAGCGCATGCGGCGGCTTGCAATGCCAGATGGATCAATTTGCGGCGTGACGCCTCAGAATTGGCTATACCAAGCATATTATAAAAAATTTCGCGGAGACATCCTGTCGAAGAGTCAAATTAACATGGTCTCGGCGCTCGGCTCTCGGGCATTTGAAACAATCAGTGGGGAAGTCGTTAATACTACGCTGATTTCATTCTCAAATTCAAAGCCGGCTCAATCTTCACATTACGCAGCTGTTGATGCAAACCCCGGCGGCGACTCCAAAGAAAAGGAAGAAATACTCAAGAGAGGTTCGTTCTCTGCCGTTAGTCAGGCTTTGCAGCTTGGGGACAGCGAGAAGAAGATTGGAGTTGAGGCGCGCTCAAGTAAACCAAAGCTCTCGAAGATCGCTTTCTTTAAACTTGGGATATGCACAGGTGACTATGAAAGGTTCGGTAGAGATTTCTGGGAGCTAGATCAGCCATCGGGAAGATGGTCGCTGCAACAAACGACGATTAAGTCTACAGATGAATTCAGGGGCTATCAAAAGGCATTGCTCTGGGATTCTGGAAATGGGGAGCTTCTCGCATTTGTAGACGAGCGCCTTGATGGGAATGTTTCATCGTGGATTCGGGGTGAAGACGCCTGGGGAAGGCGTGGAGTTCTTGTAAGTGCTATGGGTGATTTGCCCGTCAGTCTGTATGATGGGAACCTTTACGACAGCAACTCTGTTGCAGTCATCCCTATCGATGAAAACGATCTACCAGCACTTTGGACTTTTTTGAGTGACGAGGCGTATCGCAAAGAGGTACGCAAGATATCTAAGGCACTGAAGGTCCAGGGAGATCTAATTCAGGTACCATTCGACCCTGAATATTGGAAGTCTGAGGCGTTAATTCGGTATCCGTCCGGGGTGCCTTTACCTTCTTCCATAGAGCCCACGGAATGGCTCTTCCATGGACATCCTGCGAATACAAAATCGTCGACTGCCGTCCACGTCGCACTTGCTCGGCTCGTCGGATATCGGTGGCCAGCGGAGGATGATAGAAAAATACGACTGTCCAATGAGGCGCGGGATTGGATCGCGAGAACAGCAGTTTTACCTTCCGGCGATAATGACGGCCTGCTTGGTGTTCCGCCAGTCGCCGGTGAAAAGCCGATTGCCGACCGCCTACGGGCCTATCTTGCAGCCGCATTCGGCGCTCAATGGTCCGATGCCCTGGAGCGCCGCCTTGTCGCCGAGGCTGACGAGGCGCTGGACAAGAAAGTTGCGCGTGATGGCTCGCTCGAAGCCTGGGTCCGCGACCGCGCCTTCCGCCAGCATTGTGCCCTCTTCGGCCAGCGACCCTTCCTCTGGCACATCTCGGACGGGCTGAAGGACGGCTTCTCGGTCTTCGTTCACTACCACCGCTTCGACCAGGCCAATCTGCGCAAGCTGACCTACACTCTGCTCGGCGACTGGCTTGCCCGCGCCAAGGCCGAGAACAACACGCTGCGCTACGAGAAAGGACGCGAGCTTCAGCAGAAGCTGGAGAAGATCCTGGAGGGCGAAAAGCCCTTCGACATCTTCGTCCGCTGGAAGTCGCTCGCCCAGCTGCCGCTGGGCTGGGACCCGGACCTCGACGACGGCGTCCGCCAGAACATCCGCCCCTTCATCAAGGCGGGCGTGCTCACGCACGACCTGTCGAAGATCTTGAAGGACAAGGATCGCGGCAACGACGTGCCATCAGCGCCCTGGTACGACGTGTTCAAGGGTGAGCGCCGCAACGACCATCATACCACCTTGGCCGAGAAGCGCGCCGCGCGTGAGGCCGCTGCGAAACGGATGGAGGCGGTGAAGTGACGACGCCTCTCGATGCCCTCGTCAGCGCCCTGCACGACGCCGCAAGCTACAACGCCGCGGCCGAGGCGCCGCCGGAAGCGGTAGTGTGGTGCGACGCCAATCGGGAGTTCGAGCCCCTTCTGCCGGCGCTGCGCGAGCGGCTTCCGGAGCTGCTGACTTACGGCGAGTTCGATGCGGCGACACGAACGGGGCCGGCCGTTTGGCTGCGCGCTGCAGTTGCCGGAGCCGTTCCCGCCGTTCTCATCCAGGAGGAGAGCACGCCCATCCTCTATCTGCCCGGCGTCGCTCGCGAGACGCTGAAGGGCGCTGACGATTGCCCGGCTCTCCTACAGCCGCTGGTCTGGTTCACGGTGGCAGGCACCGTGTTCGGGCACGTCAACGGTAAAGACTGGACGCTGCGCGGCTTCCTCACCTCCGAACGCGGACCGCTCAAGCTCAGCATCGCCGACGACAATGCGACCCGCACAGCGCTTTCCCACGCGGCGCTGCGCATCTGCACGCGCCCCGTCGAGGAGTTGCGCGGCCAACGCTGGAACGCGGACCAGTTCAACGCGCTGCTCGCGCCCGACCTAGCCGCCGACATGCTCGAGTGGATCGACGGAGCCTTCACCGAGTTGGGCGATCCCGCGCGGTTCGCGGCCTTCGCCAACATTGCCGAAAAGCAGCTGAAGTTCGATCCGCGCAAGCTGTCCCCGCAGGACGCTACGCGGCGCTTGGCCAAGCGCGAAGGGCGCTGGGCGGAGGTATGGGCGCGTTTCGCCGCCTCTACCGGTTTTGAGAAGGTCGTGACCTATCTCAGCCTCGAAGAGCCGGGAACGCTATTCGAGCACCAGGATTCGTACCCCCGCTTGAATGCTCGGGACGAAAAGGACCTGCGCCAACAACTCCGCGAACTGGCAGAGCTTTCGCCAGAGACCGCCAAGGCCAGAATTGGTGAGTTGGAAGCGAAGCACGCTTGGCGGCGAGAGACAGTCTGGGCGCGGCGCGGCGAAGCACCCTTGGCGCAGGCTCTCGCCTTCATCGCGAACATCGCCGCCGCCGAGCCGCTGCCGAGTCATGACGGCAACGCGCTGGCCGAAGCCTATGTTGCGGCAGGCGCCGATGTGGACTGGGCCGCGATGCGCGCGCTGGCGGTCGCGCCGCGCGAGCTCGACCGCGAGGCCGTCGCCGCAGCGCTACGTGCGGTCTATCTGCCCTGGATGGATCAGGGCGCCCTCGCGCTCCAGGAGCTGATCCGGGTCGGCAAAGTGAAGCTCGCTGCTCCGCCCGAGACTGGTCACGACGCCACCACGATTCTGTTCGTAGACGGCTTGCGCATGGACCTTGCCCGTGAGCTGGTCCGCCGCCTGGAGGATGAGGGTGTAAAGGTCTCGCTGGGCTGGATGTGGTCCGGGTTCCCCACCGTCACGGCGACATGCAAGCCGATGGTCTCACCAGTGGCGTCCCTGCTCAACGGTCCGCCTACCACATCCGACGTTCTGCCGCTCTCCCCGGAGGGCAAGCCGGCAACGAAACCCGTGCTCTTCAAGCTGATGGAAGCGGATGGCTGGGAGACAGGTAACGCCCTCCTTCCCGACGTGAAGCTCTGGGCGGAGACAGGGCGCTTCGACGAAGAAGGGCACGCGCTGGGTGCGCGCCTTGCCGAGCGGCTCTCGGCCGGCATCCGCGATGCGGCCGACCGCATCCTTCAGTTGGTGCGGTCCGGGCGGAGCCTTCGCATCGTCACCGACCATGGCTGGCTGCTGATGCCGGACGGATTACCCCACGCGGCACTTGATGTCGGTCTGGTGGAGCCCAACGGCAAGCGAACACGCTGCGCCTTGGTTAAAGCGAAGGCGCAAACGTCCTATCTCCAGGTTCCGTGGACCTGGAACCCCGAGGTCTCGGTAGCGACGGCGACAGGGGCGCGGTCCTTTTATGCGGGCTATGAGTACGCGCATGGCGGCGTCAGCCCGCAGGAATGCATCCTGCCCGTCCTGGAGGTGGCGAGCGATGGCGCAAAGCGGGCAGTCAATGTTGGGCAAACCAGATGGGAGGGACTGCGCCTGCGCGTCGAAGTCACCGGCGGTGCCGACCTCCGCATCGATCTGCGCCTCGGTTCGGAGACCAGCGGACCGAGCCTGATCAAGGGCGGCCGGGTCTTGGACGAGCGCGGCCGCACGTCCTTCCTGGTCAGCGACGAACACGAGCGTGAAGCCGCATGCCTTGTCGTGCTGGATGATGACGGTCGGGTATTGGCCCACCGTACACTGACGGTCGGGGAGGATTGACGTGATCGAACTCGACGACCTTGATCGCAAGGCGGCGGAAGCCTTCCCGGGCCACATCGTACGCAAGGATCTGGTGCGCCGTTTTCGCGGCCAGTTCCCCGTGCCGACCTATGTTGTCGAGTTTATGCTCGGCCGCTACTGCGCCAGCACCGTGCCCGAGGAGATCGAGGAAGGTCTCCAGATGGTGCAGTCGCAACTCTCCGACCGGACGGTGCGCGCGGGCGAAGAGGAGCTATTCAAGTCTAAGGCGCGCGACCGCGGCTCCGTCCGCATCATCGACATCATCACTGCCCGGCTCGACGCCAAGACCGACAGCTATCTGGCAACGCTGCCTAGCCTCCGCCTGAACGACGTGCGCATCTCGGACAAGATCGTCCTGGATCATGAGCGGATGCTGACGGGCGGCTTCTATGCCGAGATCGAACTCGGCTACGACGCGAGTATCGCGCAAGAGAAGGGCGGCAGGCCGTTTGAAGTCCTCAGCCTCCGTGAAATTCAGCTATCGACACGCGACATTCTGGAGAAGATCGCCGCTGGCCGCGGCCAACTGACCACACGCGAGTGGAAGGACTTCCTCCTGCGTAGCATCGGCCTAGAGCCCGCTGCTCTGAGCACCCGCGCCCAAGACGCGACGCTGCTCCGCATGATCCCGTTCGTGGAGCGGAACTACAATCTCATCGAACTCGGCCCGCGCGGCACAGGCAAGAGCCATCTCTTCCAACAGGTCTCTCCTTATGCGCACCTCGTTTCCGGCGGAAAGGCCACGGTCGCGCGCATGTTCGTTAACATGGCGAATGGGCAGCGCGGCCTTGTCTGCCAGTACGACGTCGTCTGCTTCGATGAGGTGTCGGGCATTTCCTTCGATCAGAAGGACGGCGTCAACATCATGAAGGGCTACATGGAGTCGGGCGAGTTTTCACGCGGCCGGGAGAGCATCCGCGCCGAAGGCAGTATCGTCATGGTCGGCAATTTCGATGTGGACGTGCAGCACCAGCAGCGGGTGGGGCACCTGTTCGGACCTATGCCGCCGGAGATGCGGAACGACACGGCCTTCATGGACCGCATCCACTGCTACCTGCCGGGATGGGACGTGCCCAAGATAAGCAAGGAGCTGTTCACCGACCGCTTCGGCCTCGTCAGCGATGTTCTCGCGGAGTGCTTCTCGGGCCTTCGCTCGCGAAGCCGCGTCAACGTGCTCCAGGGGCGCGTGCATTTCGGCGGCGCCCTTTCCGGCCGCGATCAGAATGCGGTCAATAAGACCGTCTCCGGCCTGTTGAAGCTTCTCTATCCCGATCCGACCGTCGCCGTGCCGGACGACGATTTGGAATGGGCAGTACGTCTCGCCCTGGAAGTTCGCCGTCGCGTGAAGGAGCAGCAGAAGCGCATCGGCTCGGCCGAGTTTCGCAACACGCAATTCAGCTACGTGATCGGCTTGGACGGGGTGGAGAAGTTCGTCTCGACTCCGGAGTTGCAGAGTGAGGACAGCATCGGCTCCGACCCTCTACCTGCCGGCCAGGTCTGGGCGATCAGCCCGGGCGGCCAGGATGAAAGTACGGGATTGTTCCGTATCGAAGTGACCGAAAGCCCCGGCGGTGGCGTTCGCATCCTGAACCAGTCTCCCCCCGGCCCGTTCCGGGAAAGCGCGCGCATCGCGGAGCAGAACCTCTATGCAAGGTCACGGGAACTCGTCGGCGAGCGCAATCCACGCGAGCACGAATTTGCTCTCCAGCTTCGATCCTTCGACGCCGCGAAGAGCGGCGAGCAACTTGGCGTCGGCGTCCTCGTCGGGCTTTGCTCCGCCTTGCTCGGCAAGCCCTTGAAGGGTGGCTTGGTCATCGCCGGCGGAATTACCCTGGGCGGCTCTATCGAACCGATCCACAACCCGATCGACGTAATCGAGCTCGCAATGGAGAAAGGCGCCAACGCCGTCCTCGTGCCCGTATCCAGTCGCAGGGCCTTGATCGACTTGTCGGACGATGTAGCCACCAAGGTTCAAGTTCTCTTCTACGCCGACGCGCCGGATGCCCTGCGCAAAGCACTGCATGACTGATATCTTCGCAGGTTGTAGTGCAATCGGTTTGACTAAACGCGGCTGTTTATGACCCGCTCAATTTGGAAGGCGGAAGCCGATATCTGCGCGAATCCAGGAGCGACCCCAAAGATCATGGCCGTGGTGTTTGCATAGTCGCGACTGAGCGCCTCGACCATTCCGTTGATAGGTGCGATAGCGAATGAGCCCGGGGTGGCGGAGGCCAGATCATAGTCGGGGCGGTCGAAGAACATGCGCGCGTGGCGCACGCAGTCTGCGCCAAGATCGCGATCTGCAAGCGCCGCTTTTCCGACCTCCGAGCCAAGCAGGCAGTGGAGGTCGTAATAGTGTCGCGACACGCGCTGGCCTTCCTGCCGGAGAACACCGCGCCGTTCGTACCAGCGGCGCAAGCCATGGGCAATCACCACCTTGTCCCAGAAGGTGCGGGTGGCTTCGATCGTGGTGACGCCGGCGACGGTTAGGTCGAGTCCATCAGCCTCCTCGCTGACATAGGGTCGAATCGTAGTGGGACGGTTGGGATCGAGCGCTGACTTTGCGCCGGATTCGATGCGCACGGCCGGTCGCACATAGGTGCCGTCGCGCGGCTCGACTTCGGGATACCAGACGAGCAATGTCTGTCCGTCTGGATCGGCTTCGTCGATCTCGACGCGCCCGGCGCCATTGGTTGCCTCGGCGAGCCGCGCGCTAAGAAGTTCGTGGAGCGGGCCTGTGATATAGGCACGGCACGCGTCCCGGATAGCATCGAGCCTGGCGCGACGTTTCTTGTTCGACAGAGCCTCCAGTTCCTCGACCGAAGCGGCCTCATTGAGGTCGTCGCGGAAGACGGTGACGTCGATGTCCTCGGAAAAGCGCTCGATCAGGCCATAGGCTTTCGACAGCGATGTGCCGCCCTTGAATAGGAGGCGAGGTCCCCCAGCAGGTCGCTCGTGATAGAGCGCATTCAGCGTCCAGCAGACCCAGAAATCCTTCTCCACATTGCCGACCGGCGTGCCGAGCCGATTGGCGGTGGTGAGAAACAGATCGAGCCGGTCACCCGGCGACGCGGCGATGACCTGCCTGTACGCGGCGTCGGTCATGGCTGGCCCTCGTCCGCATCGGTTGCGCTGAGCAGGCCTCGCAGGAACTCCTGCATCCAGATCGGCAGCGCCGATAGTCCGGCGCGCAGATCGTCGCGGATAGGCTGCCCGTGCTTCGGGTCGGCAAGAAGGCGGCGCAGCGCGGTCCGGACGCGGGCGCGCTCGTCGTCCTGCGCAAGCATGTCCTGCATCCAGTGCAGTGCCTGGACAACGCGCATGGCCGGCCGGCCTGCCCAATAGAGGCGGCTGGGTGCGGCGAACTTGAAATGAATTTCCTGCTTGCCGAGCTTGATCGGCTTCAGGCGTGCATCAACCAACACCTCGATGCGCGCGGGCACGGCGGTGGTGAGGCCGAGATCGTTGGCGGCGGTCATGCCGTCCACCACGGCGCGCGCCTGGTCGCGGCGGGTGACGGCGCGGATGACGGCGCGATAATCGGGCACGGCGGGGCGGCCAGTCAGCTCATTCTTGCGGGGCTGATCGTAGAGACCGCGGTCGATCCGACGCAGATCGCCTGCGGCGGCGAGGCGTTGCAGGGTCTTGTCGACTGCGGCGCGGCTGCCAAGGTCGGCAAAATCGCCGGGCGTCCAGACCTCGTTCGGGCTGGAGGCGATCCGGGCGAGCAGCCGGGAGCGAAGGTCGGTATCATGCGCTAAGGTCGTCATGTCCGAAATATGATACATTTTTCGGACAAAGGCAAGATCGTGTCCGAAAAGTGCTACATTCTTCGGACAAACAGGGCTTGCTTTGGTGTCCGAAGTTTGCCGCAAACTTCGGACACTCATGCCCCGGTCGCCTCCAGCGTCTGCTTCTGCTGGGACCGATCACGCCGTCCGGAGCGAGAACGCGATGGCGTCGCCCGCCCATCGAGCAGGTCGGCCATTTCGTCGGCCACCCGGTCAGCCGTCATCCTGAGCGCTTCGTCGATGTGGACATAGCGCTGTGTGACGCCCCTGGCGGAATGGCCGAGCAGCGCCGCGATCGTCAGCTCGGAGAAGCCGAGATCGCCCGCGAGGCTCGCAAAGGTGTGGCGCAACGTGTGCGGGGTGATGTCCGCCAGCCCGGCCTTCTGACAGACGCGATCGAGAACACGCACCACGCCGATGAAATGCCCTTCGCCCCAATCGGCCGGAAAGAAGAAGGGGGACTTGGTTTTGGGCTGATCGAGAAGCAGATCGATGGCGGCCTGGCCGATCACACGAATCTGCGCGCCGCTTTTGGTATCCGGAAAGCGGATGGCGCATTCCTCTTCGTCCAGCCAGGTGCGCTGCAGCCCGAGCGCTTCCATGCGCCGAAAGCCGGCCAGGAGGAGGAAGCGAATGGCGGCGAGCCCCGTCGGATGCTCGCCCTCCTCCGCGGCCGCCCGCAGCGTCTTGCCCAGCCGTTCGATCTCGCTCCGGCTGAGCCGGCGCTCGCGCGGTGCGCTGGCGAGCCTGCGCACACCCTTCGCGGGATTGGCTTCGATCTTCCCGAGGCGAACCGCATGCTCAAAAATGGAATGCAGCGTCGACATGGTCCTCGCGGCCACGCCTTCGCCGCCGGTGGTGGCGCCGCCGCGGCTGCCCGCGCGAGGCTTCGAGGTCTTGCCGGCCGCAATGTCCGCCTGCGCACCTTCGACATCGCCAAGCTTGAGGGATGCGACCTGGCGGCGACCGAGGAGCGGCTTGATGTGCGCCTCGATGCGGCTGCGGTCCATCGCCAGCGTGGACGGCTTGATCGGCCGCCGACGGCGGCCGAGGATCCGCCCGGCTTCCGCCTCGGCCAGATACCAGTCGCAGACTTCGGCGACGGTGAGCAGGCCCGCTGCCTTGGCTTCCTCGGCGACCGGATCGACACCCTTGGAAACCGCCACCAGCTTCTCATGGGCGAGCTTGCGAGCTTCTTCGACCGTCATCAGCCCATAGCGCCCGATGACGGCTCTCCGGTTCCTCCCTTCCGGGGTGCGATACTGGATGACGAAGCTCTTGAGACCCGACGGCATGACCTGCACGCCGAACCCGCGCAGCTCGCGATCCCACACGAAATGCTCCCGAACCTTGACCCCATCTCTGGAAGGTTTCGGAGCCTTGAGCGCGTCCACGATCCGCTTTGTGATCTTTTCCGTCGCCATATCAACACCTTGTCGAATTTTTGCTTAGAATCGCCCTACCATACCCTCTATCGAAGCCAATTCCAAGCATTTCGAAGCAAGTCGGCGGCTACCTCCCGGATAGGTTCGGCGGGACTGATGTCGATTAACATATTGATCTATAGCGTTAAATCGTGCCGCAGCGTGGAGCTGGATAGGGTGGCGTAAGCGCGTCGGGCACCTTGCCAAGGTTGGGGTCG
>NZ_JBLQTA010000022.1:0-63156 GCF_048159625.1 Ciceribacter azotifigens
GCTTCTACCTGCTTTCGATCCAGCCGACCCTCTTCGGCGGCGTCTCCCTCGTCCGCAACTGGGGCCGGATCGGCACGGCCGGACAGGTCAAGATCGAGACCTACGACCGGCCTGACGACGCACACCGCGCCTATCGCCGCCTCGAACGCGTCAAACGCCGCCGCGGCTATGTCGACCCGCTTCCGGTGGGGTGCAATCTTATTTAGAACGAAGTATAGAATGGCGGTTGCACACGGTTTCTCCCGTATTCATCCTGATTCGGCGACAGATTGACGCTATACTGCAGCGAGCGATAAGGATCCGTATAGATGCATGAGAGTTCGGAGGTTGTTGCAGCCTTAGAAGACCTGATCATCGGCTATGCCGACGAAACGGGCCCGGTTGCACACATAGCCTTTCGAGCGAAGACCGCGATCGAGGAGCTGATGAGCGAAATCGAAGAACAGGAGGCTACGATCAAACGTCTGACCTCCCTGATGAAGCAGGCAGGAATAGAGGTTCTTCCATGAGTGTTGTTAGACCGCCCGACGACATCGGTTCCGGACAGTCTCGGCCAGATGGCAACGCGCAGGTGATCTTTCTCGCGATGGGCTATCCCTATGTTGTGATGGCCTTGAACGCCGCGCGCAGTTTGCGCGCTTCGGGAACAAATGCGCACCTGAAGCTGATCACTAACCTTCCGATCCGTCGTATCCTTCGCCAGGATCAGGCAGTTTTTGACTCCGTCGAGGCTGTGGACTGTGAGACGGATACAAACAGGTGGATCAAGACGAGCATCATCCATCGAGCGGAGGGCGACTGGAACGCATTCCTCGATTGTGACGTCGAGGTTCTAGCGCCTCTCAACCCTGTTCTGTCGCTCCTTGAGAACTTTGACGTCGCAGCACGAAATCTGCCCTTCGAGACCAAGGCCAATGTGGTTCTGGAAACGGGCCGAAGCATCCTTGATCTGTCGATGAGTGAGGTCAATACCGGCGTCGTGTTCTTCAGGAGAAGTGCCGGCGCGATCGATTTGTTCGATCGATGGCATCGCAACTTTCTCGAAGGCGGCCACCCCCGCGACCAGCCCTCCTTTCTCAAGGCACTGCTGGAAGCACGCGAAACGCGCTTTCTGGCTTTGCCCCCCATGTGGAACGCGACGCCTTTCAAGATCGTCGACCTGGCCCAGATGAAGCGGACACCCGACAAAATACGCATCCTGCACTATCGAGATCCGACCTTCTGGCCCACGGTCGCTCCAAGACTGGCTGCTGCCCATGACGAAGCGGTCTTCGAGTTGACCCATCCATCTTCGAGCTTTGTCGAACAACGTGAAAACTATGCGGACGTCGCACGACGTTACCGGAGCCCATTGTTCCAGCATGCGGCAGGTCGCGTCTCCATGTATCTCATGCGTCGCCTGACAAAGGATCACAAGGGCGCGCGCATACGGGTCTACGGATTGAAGAAGGTTCCGGTACCGGTGGAATGAGTAGACACGACAAGGTTGCGACTGCCTGTGCAAACGATATGCAGCTTAATTTACCTGAGCCAGGTATGACGCCACGGGGGCGATGCCGGTGATCACAAGGCGGTCCGACATTCAGGGTCTGCGCGCCGTTGCCGTGCTGGCAGTCATCTGCTTCCACGCCTTTCCCCGAGGCCCCCTGCCGGGAGGTTTCATCGGGGTCGACATCTTCTTCGTCATCTCAGGCTTTCTGATTACCAACGTCATCCGTTCAGCGCACAGAGATGACAAATTCTCGTTTCTCGATTTTTATCGGAGGAGGGCGCGACGACTGCTGCCGGCTTTGACGCTTGTGGTCTTTTGCACACTCTGCGCTGGCTATTTTCTGTTGTCGCCTGGTGGTTATCTGCATCTCGCCCGGTCGGTCCTTCCTGCATTTGCCTTCGTTTCAAACTTCTATTTCGCAAACAATGTCGGATACTTCGACGCTGCAGCAGAGACGCAACCGCTTCTCCATACCTGGTCGCTCTCGGTGGAGGAGCAGTTCTATCTCTGGTATCCCATCCTTCTGATCGCTGTTCTCAAGCGTGGTGAGAGCACACGTCTGCGCTCGCTTTTGGCACTCACGCTGGCGGGACTGGCCCTTTCTGAAGCTCTCGTGCGATATGACCCGGACTGGAGCTATTTTGCCTCTCCCTCGCGAGCATTCGAACTCTTCATCGGCTGCTTCGCGGCCCTTCTAACCTCGAGGACGGTTCTGACCGCTCGGGCCGCGGATCTTGTCTCTGCAGCGGGCGGAACCCTGGTCGCTGCCTCACTCTTGATTATCAGCGACAGCGCATCCTTTCCCGGACTTTCGGCTGCGATGCCCTGTATCGGAACCGCCGCCATTCTTGTCGCGGGAGCAACCCATCGACCGATCGTCTCACGAATCCTGTCGAACCCGGTGCTCGTGTCGGTCGGAAACGTCTCATACTCCATGTATCTCTGGCACTGGCCTTTCCTCGCCTTTGCGAGGACGTTCTGGGGACTTGACCTTCCCCTGGAGGTGGCGGGGAGCGCGGTCCTGATGACGATCGTTGCGAGCTATATCTCCTACCGGTGGGTCGAGCAGCCGTTTCTGAAACCGACAGCAAACCTTTTGCCGGTGTTCCGGCTCGCAGGCGCATCGTTTTTGGCAATGGCAATCCTGTCTCTCGCGATACGGCAAGCCGATGGCGTCCCCGGCAGGTTCTCACCAGAGGCCAACGCCTTGTTTGCATCCTCGAAGGACATCAGCCCCGAGCGGGCGCGATGCCACGCCTCGTCGCGGCGCCCGTTGAGGCAGGAGGATAACTGCGTCTTCGGTGATCTCCCGCCCGAGACTGCGGTCTGGGGAGACAGTCACGGCGTGGAACTGGCCTATGCATTGGGAGAACGTGAAAAGAGGCCTCATCACGGCGTCGTCCAGATCACATTGTCGGCCTGTCCGCCGGTCCTAGGGTACGAACAGCCGGGTCGCCCTCTTTGCGCTCAGCATAATGCCGCGTCCTTGAAGACAGTCGTCGCCACAGAGAGCATCCGTACCGTCGTCTTGTCCGCATATCTTCAGAACCCAAAATACGGGGATCGAGCTTTGCTTCTGGAAGGCTACGAAAAGACGGTGCGCGCGCTCGCGGACGCACATAAGGCTGTGGTGCTCGTCGTACCAATTCCAACTTATGACATCGATATTCCGGATCGGCTTGGCATATACAGCGCCATGGGACTTGATCCGGCCACGGTCGGAATGCCGCGTGACACCCATGAGCAGGCCATTTCCTCCATTCGCGACTTCATGCTGGGACTGGCCTCGAAATACCCGAACACGACCGTTTTCGATCCGGCTTCGGAACTTTGCGATGCGGTGATGTGTCATGCATACAGTGAGGCCCGCGGCGCACTCTACTTCAACAAGGACCATATCAGCCTTGCCGCGGCACGCAGTCTCGCAGATCGGCTTTCAACGACGATCGAAGGCGCTACAAGTGAAAGACAAGTTTCCGTCGCTCCACCTCTCGTTAGGTGATAACAGCGTAGCGAACGCGATTAGGGGCTCAAATCAGGATCTGCGAACATGGGCAGCAATGAGAAATTCCGAGACTTTGCCGAGATCTTGCCGAAGCTCGAGTTGAAAACGGTCTTCGATATCGGCGCGAATGTCGGCGACACTGTAGACGAGACTCTGGGTGAGTTTCCGCATGTGCGCATCCATGCGTTTGAGCCGGTCAGCGCGACGTACGAGCACCTTTGCCAGCGATTTCAAGGAAATGCGAGAATTACTTGCCATCACTTTGCACTTGGCTCATCCACGACATCAGCGCTGATTACCGCGCGAGGGACGGCAACCGGCAACCGTATCGTTAGCGACTTGGGCGAAGCCGCGGATGTTCCGGTCGAGACCGTAACCGTCCGCGACGGAGATTCTGTCCTGGCTGAGCTTGGCATCGATCGCGTATCGTTCATGAAGATCGACACGGAAGGCTTCGACCTGGAGACCCTCAAGGGCTTTGAGAAAGCGCTCGGCGAGCAGCGCATCGACGTTTTTCAGGTCGAGGTGGGGATGGGCCCACAGAACAACAAGCACGTTCCCCTCCACGCCATCCAGGATTTCGCGGGCGGTCACGGTTATTGGCTCTTCCGGCTCTATAACCAGGCCTGGGAGAAGAATGGAAAACCCGTGGCGCGGCGCGCGGATGCGGTCTTTATTTCAGACAAGGTCGCAACACAGAACATTAGAGCAAAGCGCCAGTCGTTGCTCAAGCGCATCGCTCCAATGTTCAAGCGTTGATCACCGTCTCGGCCGCCTGAGGAACCTGCCGCAGCGCTGATGAGCAGGATGCGCAGCAGGAAGAACGCTGTGCGCCCGGGTGGGCCGTTCCGCGGCTGAGCACGCGGCGGCGCGCTCGCTTTTGACCGGGCATAAAGGCAAGCCGTCAGAACTGCCGATACCGCTCCAGCGGCAGACCCTCTTGATCCGCCCAGACGTTTGAACTGGCGATCGCTTTGGCGTTTTCCCGTCGCCACCGGTCGGCAATCGACTCGACTTTCGCCTGCCGCGTGCAGGCGTCCCCAGCGTGTGAGAGGCGCGGTTCGAGTGATTTCGCTTCGTCCACAGAAGCATGTTTCGGCGAGATAGCAGCCGATGTCTTGTACGTGAGATCTGGCGACATTCGCTCACCCCCTTTGATTACGAATGATGCACGCGCATGTGCCTTTCGCGCAAGTACACTGTGGGGCTGTATGGCATCTTGCCCAATACTCCCATCTTGACTAATTCATTCGTTTGATTTAATTGTGTGCCATGAAGACGTCGAGCCCCTCCCCCCGAGACAAGCGCCCCGAGCGCGGAGATGCGACACGCGACCGCCTGCTGACGGCTGCGATCGACGTCTTCGGCCGCAACGGTTTCGACGCGACGACCACGCGTTCGCTCGCCGAAGCGGCGGGCGTCAATCTTCAGGCGATCGGCTATTATTTCGGCGGCAAGGAAGGCCTCTATCTCGCAGCCGCAGACCACATTGCGCAATCCGTGGCGACCCACGTCGGAACGGTCCGCGAGAGCCTAGAGGTCCGCCTCGCGGTGTCCGATGGTTCGGGCACCCTTCCCTCGAAGGAAGAGACGCGGGCCATGCTCGCCGACATCCTGGCCTCAGTGGGGAGGCTCTTCACCAGCCGCGAGGCGGAAGCCTGGGTGCGCTTCATGGTCCGCGAGCAGATGGCTCCGACCGAAGCCTTCGAGCGGGTCTATACGAACGCGATGAGGCCCATCCTCCAGGTGGTCGGCAGGCTCGTCGCCCGCCTGCTCGGCGAGGATACGGCATCCGAACACGTGCGGCTCAGGACCCTGTCACTCGTCGGTGGACTGCTGATCCTCCGCGTCGCGCAAGGTGCGGTAGAGGCCCATCTCGGCTGGAAGAATTTCGGAACTCACGAGACTGACGCTGTCCAGGAACTGGCACGGGAACTGGCCGCCAGTGTCGCCCGGGAAGGGGAAAAATCATGAAGAGAACAGTCGTCGTTCCCGCCCTGCTGCTCGTCCTTGGCGCGGGCCTCGCCGGAGCCTTATGGACGGACCTTCCGGCCAGGCTCGGATGGGAAAGCACGACGGCAAGCGATCTGACGCTTTACGGGAATGTCGACATTCGCCAGGTACAGCTCGGCTTCCGCGTCAGTGGCCGCATTGCCGGCATGAAGGTGGAGGAAGGCGACGCCGTCCATCGCGGCCAGACACTCGCCACCCTCGACGCCGGCCCCTACGAGGATTCCATGCATGCCGCCGAGGCGCAGGTCGCGGGACTGAAAGCCGCACTCGACAAGTTTGTCGCCGGTCCGCGGCCCGCCGAAGTCGATCAGACTCGGGCGGTGCATGAGGAACGAACCGCCGAATTGCAGCTCGCCCAACAGGCTTTCGACCGCGCCCGCCAGTTGCGGCCGTCGGACGCGATCTCGCAGGCCGATCTCGACCAGGCGGCGGCAAACCGTGCCGCGGCAACGGCCCGCCTCACCTCCGCACGGGAATCGCTGCGGCTTCTCGAAGAGGGCTCCCGTCCCGAAGATATTGCCGCCGCCCGCGCCAATCTCGAGGGTGCCGAGGCGAGCCTTGCCGGTGCGCGCACCGCGCTTGCCGATACCGAACTCAAGGCTCCGGCAGACGCGATCGTGCTCTCCCGTGTCCGGGAGCCGGGATCGATCATCTCGCCGAGCGACACCGTCTACGTGCTCTCGCTCGCCGAGCCGGTCTGGGTCCGGACCTATATCGCCGAACCAACGCTCGGGATGATCCGTCCGGGAATGCAGGTCTCGGTCCATTCCGACAGCGCGCCGGAGAAGCCCTATCGCGGCCGCATCGGCTTCATCTCGCCGGTTGCCGAATTCACGCCGAAGTCAGTCGAGACGCCGGAACTCAGGACCGACCTCGTCTACCGGCTCCGGGTGATCATCGACGACGCCGATCCCGGTCTCCGGCAGGGCATGCCGGTCACCGTCCGCATCCCGTCTCCCGCACCGGCGGAGTAAGACGATGGGTGAGACGCTCGCCCGCTTCGAGGCCGTCACGCGGCGCTTCGGCAAGGGGGCGCCCGCCCTTGATGGCGTGAGCGGCGAGATCGGCGGCGGCGAGATCACCGGGCTCGTGGGCCCTGACGGCGCCGGCAAGACCACCTTGATCCGGCTGATGACCGGGCTGATGCTGCCGGACATAGGTCGCGTCGAGGTGCTCGGCATCGATACCGCCCGCTCGCCGCAGCTCATCCAGAACCTGATCGGCTACATGCCACAACGCTTCGGGCTCTACGAAGACCTCTCCGTTCAGGAGAACCTCGACCTTTATGCCGATCTCCGCGGATTGCCGCGCGACGAGCGGCCGGCCGCCTTCGACGAGCTTCTGACCTTCACCGACCTCAAGCGCTTCACCGGGCGGCTCGCCGGCAAGCTCTCGGGCGGCATGAAGCAGAAGCTCGGGCTCGCCTGCGCGCTGCTGAAGAAGCCGCGGCTACTGCTGCTCGACGAACCGGGTGTCGGCGTCGATCCGATTTCGCGGCGCGAACTCTGGGCGATGGTCGAGGACCTGACGAAGGAAGGGATCGGGGTCGTCTGGTCGACCGCCTATCTCGACGAGGCGGAGGCCTGCGACCGCGTCCTCCTCTTGAACGGCGGCAGACTGCTCTTCAGCGGCGCGCCTTCCGAGCTGACCGGTCGCGTCGCCGGGCGCGTCTACAAGATTCTCGACATCGACGGGCGTCGCCGTCAGGTGCTGACGAATGTCCTGCAGCAGCCGGGCACGGTCGATGGCGTCATCCAGGGTGAGGCGATCCGCCTCGTTCTGGCAAGTGATGCGGTGCCCGCCGTCGCAGAGATCGCCGGCCCGGGCGCCCGCCTCCGGCCGGCAGAACCACGTTTCGAGGACGCCTTCGTCGACCTTCTCGGCGGCGGGCCTGACGGTCGCTCGAAGCTCGCAGAGGCGACGACACCCCTTCCCGCCGACGACGGCCAGCCGGTCATCGAGGCGCGCGGGCTCACCAAGCGCTTCGGCGATTTCACCGCCGCCGAGGACATCAGCTTTGCCATCCCCCGTGGGCAGATCTTCGGGCTGCTCGGGCCGAACGGCGCCGGCAAGTCGACCACCTTCAAGATGCTCTGCGGCCTCCTCAGGCCGACGAGCGGGGACGGCCGTGTCGCAGGCTTCGACCTCCGCCGCGACACGGCCGAAGCCCGCAACCGGCTCGGCTACATGGCCCAGAAATTCTCGCTCTACGGCGATCTGAGCGTCGCGCAGAACCTCGATTTCTTCGCCGGCGTCTACGGCCTCGGCAAGAACGGGCGGCGCGAGCGCATCTCGCTGATGACGGAGATTTTCGATTTCGGCAGCTATCTGAAGATGTCGGCGAAGGACCTGCCGCTCGGCCTCAAGCAGCGGCTGGCGCTCGCCTGCGCGGCGCTCCACGAGCCGCAGGCTCTTTTCCTCGACGAGCCGACCTCCGGCGTCGACCCGATTACCCGGCGCGAATTCTGGGCCCATATCAACGGCCTCGTCGAAAAGGGCGTCACCGTTCTGGTGACCACGCATTTCATGGAGGAGGCCGAGTATTGCGACCGGATCTCGCTCATCTATCGCGGCCGCTCGATCGCGCTCGGCTCGCCGGACGAGCTCAAGGCGCGCGTGGCGAGCACCGACAATCCCGACCCGACGATGGAGGATGCCTTCGTCACGCTGGTGCGCAATTCGGACCTGGAGGACGCGGCATGACGGATCTCCCTGTCCCCTCCGCTGCTACCGGCCGGCGCCGCCGCTTCCTCGCGCTGATGCGCAAGGAGACCTACCAGATCGTCCGCGATCCGAGCAGCATCCTGATCGCTTTCGTGCTGCCGCTCGTGCTGCTCTTCATCTTCGGCTACGGTGTGTCACTCGACGCGACCCGCACCCGCGTCGGCGTGGTGGTCGAGGCCTCGACGCCGCTTGCCGACGACCTCGCCGCGAGCTTCCGCGCCTCGCGCTATTTCGATGCAATGATCGGCCGCGACCGCCGCGCCTTCGAGGAGGACCTGGTGCTCGGCAAGATGCGCGGCATTCTTGTGATCCCCTCGACCTTCGCGCTCGACGCGGCAAGTGGCGGCAGTCCCCGGATACAGGTGATCGTCGACGGCACCGACCCCAACACCGCGAACTTCGTGCAGAACTATGCCAAGGGCGTGGTCGCCACCTGGGCCGCGATCCGCTCGGCCGAGACGGCGCTTCCCCCGCCGAAGATCACCGTCGAACAGCGCTTCTGGTTCAACCCGGAGCTCAGCAGCCGCTACTTCCTCGTCCCCGGCTCGGTGGCGATCGTCATGACGTTGGTCGGCACGCTTCTGACCTCGCTCGTCGTCGCCCGCGAATGGGAACGCGGGACCATGGAAGCGGTGATGGCGACGCCGGTCGGCGCGCTGGAACTGCTCGTTGGCAAGGTCGTTCCCTATTTCCTCCTGGGTCTGGTGGCGATGAGCCTCTGCGTCGCCGTCGCGGTGCTCCTCTTCGGCGTGCCCTTCCGCGGATCATTGCTGGCGCTCTACGCGCTGTCGGCGAGTTTCCTCGTGCCCGCGCTCGGCCAGGGACTCCTCATTTCCGCAGCCACCAAGAACCAGTTCCTCGCCTCGCAGCTCGCCCTGCTTTCCGCCTTCCTGCCGGCCTTCCTCCTGTCGGGCTTTCTGTTCGAGATCGATTCCATGCCGGCGCCGATCCGCCTCATCACCGCGATCGTGCCGGCTCGCTACCTTATCCCGTGTCTGGAGAGCGTCTTTCTCGCTGGCGACATCTGGCCAATGTTCCTGCGTTCGATGGCGATCATGCTCTTCATCGGAGCCGTCCTGCTCGCGCTTGCCGCCCGCAGCACCCGCAAGAGGATCTCCTGACATGTGGTGGCTCCGGCTGAAGGCCCTGATCGTCAAGGAACTGCTTGCGGTGCTGCGCGACCCCAAGGGCCGGGCGATTGTGATCGGTCCGCCAATCATCCAGCTCTTCGTCTTCTCCTATGCGGCGACGCTGGAAGTCCGCAATGTCGACGTCCTGTTGCTCAACCGGGATGCCGGACGATGGGGTTACGAACTCGTGCAGCGGATTGACGCCACCCCCTCCTTCCGCGAGATCATCCGCGTCAAGACGCCGGCCGAGATCAGGGAAGGCATCGACCGGCAGCAGGCGATTGCCGCGGTCGTCGTCGGCCCGACCTTCTCGCGCGACATCGAGAGCGGCAGGCCCGCCGACCTGCAGATCATCCTCGACGGGCGCCGCTCGAACGCCGCGCAAATCGTCGCCGGCTATCTCGGCGAAATCGTGGCTGCGCTCTCCGCAGACATCCCGGCGGGAGGCCGGCCGAAAGCGCGGGCGGTCGAAGTCGTGCCGCGTAACTGGTTCAACGCGAACCTCACCTATCAATGGTTCATGGTGCCCAATCTGATTGCCGTGATCGCGATGCTGATGGGGATCGTCGTGACCGCGCTGTCGATTGCCCGGGAACGTGAACTCGGCACCTTCGACCAGTTGATGGTCTCGCCGCTCAGGACCCACGAGATCCTTACCGGCAAGGTCATCCCGCCGATGCTGATCGGAGCCTTCCACACCACCGTCTACGTGCTCGCGGCCGTCTTCTTCTTCCACGTGCCGCTTGAAGGCTCGCTTCTCTATCTCTACGGCGCCGCCTTCTTCTACCTGCTTTCGGTGGTCGGCATCGGCCTCTTCATCTCGGCGATCTCGATGACGCAGCAACAGGCGATCCTCGGCGCCTTCCTGTTCATCGTGCCTGCGATCCTTCTTTCCGGCTTCGCGACCCCGATCGAGAACATGCCGGACTGGCTGCAGCCGGTGACGGCCTTTAATCCCGTCCGCTATTTCCTCGTCGTCGTCCGCGGCGTCTTCCTCAAGGATATTCCCTTCGGCGAGGTCGTGCGCAACACCCTCCCCCTCCTCGCGATCGCCTGCACGACACTCACCGCTGCTGCCTGGCTCTTCCGGAGGCGGCTGGAGTAGAGTGGATCAGGTGCAGTCGATGGCGGATGCCAACGCGATCCTGCGTTGTGCCCCCATAACAACCCTCTGCGAAATGGATGCACGATCTCTTGACTTTCACCGGCGATCGGACGAGACACTCACTCACTGAACGCTGTCGCTCATCGCCTGCATGCCCAACACCTGCGAACCGCTTGGTGCGCTGCCGCGGCGATGATGCTGAACGGTGCTTATTTTTGACACGAAAGCTGCTAAAAGAGCTATTGAGGTCGTCCACCAGCAGCTTGACGAGGGCACGTGTACTATCTTGCTACCCACCTACGTGTTGTCGCCGCGCTCGTGATCCGCGAGATGTCGACCCGTTTTGGGACAAAGCCAGGCGGATATATCTGGGCTTTTCTGGATCCGGCCGCCCACATCGCGTTCCTGTCGTTGATATTCATGGCCATCGCGCATGCGCCGCCGTTGGGAACAAACTTCCCCCTCTTTTTTGCCACCGGCTATATCGCCTTCCAGTTTTATCAGAGCATGGCGGGCTATCTAAATGGCGCGGTGAGCGCCAATCGCGCCCTCTTGAGCTATCCTAACGTAGCACCCATCGATACGGTGCTCGCACGATACGTCCTGCAATTTGGAACAACGGCCGTTGTCGGCTTCTGCGTGTTCTCAGTCCTGAGTCTCGAGCTGAAATCGCCCTTGGATATCCAATGGTCATTCATCATCGAGGCCGCGTTTGCCGCGAGCCTGATCGCTCTTGGTAACGGGCTGGCGAACAACATACTTTTCGCCAAGTACCCGCTCTATGAGAAGTTTTACGATATCATAACTCGGCCGCTGTTTATGCTGTCGGGGGTCTTCTATCTGCCGCATATGTTGCCGCACCCCGCGCGAGAGGTCATTCTGATGAACCCGCTCGTCCATGCGGTAATGTTGTTTCGGAGAGGATTCTATCCAGAATATCGAGCGATCGGATATAATGGCGTATACATGTACGGGGTGGCGTTCACGTTCCTGTTTTTCGGACTCTTTGTCTTCACCAGCTCAAGAGGCGTGTTGAGAGGAAGATGATAAAGCTGGAACGCGCGACGAAAACCGTTCGCATGAAGGGCGTGTCAAAGGCGATCATCGATGATGTCTCCTTCATGATTCCACGCGGAAAAAGTGTCGGTCTCCTAGGACGCAACGGCGCCGGAAAGTCGACACTCCTTCAAATCATCGCCGGCACGCTGGAACTGGACAAGGGCCGCGTCATTCGCCGCGGCAAGGTGTCCTGGCCGCTGGGTTTCCAGGGCAGCTTTCAAGGCAGCCTAACTGGGGAACAGAATGTTCGATTCGTGGCCAGGATATATGGAGTCGACACCAAGGAACTGGTCGAATATGTCGCGGACTTCGCCGAACTTGGCGCATTCTACCATGCGCCGGTACGTACATACTCATCGGGTATGAAAGCACGACTTGCTTTCGGCGTCAGCATGGGGATCAAGTTCGATTACTATCTTGTTGACGAGATTACGGCTGTCGGAGACACGAACTTCAAGCTGAAATCGCAAGAGGTCTTCAAGGGTCGCCTTTCCGATTCCGACGTGATCATGGTTTCACACAGCTCATCGACGCTGCGGGACTACTGCCAATCGGGAATAGTTCTCGAAGGCGGAAAACTCACCTATTATGACAATCTCGAGGATGCGATAACCGTTCACGAGAACAATATGAAAAGGCGATAGACGTGGCTGACCCGACCCAGAGCAAGAAGACCGGAGAGGCAACCGCCAGCCTTCGTGTGGTTACGCCTCAGAAGTCGCCGAAATCGAAGAGTCCTTTTCTACCCGAGAGATTTTTGAAGGTCTACTCGCGGCCCGACGATCCCTCTTTCGATAAAGCCGCGCCACGCGCGAAGAAGAAGAAGCTGGTACTTGGCAAGCTCCACAAACTGCGTCTCCGACATTTTGTCATTGCGGGAAGTTTCGTAGCGCTCGTCACCACACCCGCGACCATCGCATCGCTATACATGGCGTTCATTGCCGCTGACCAGTATCACAGTTCCGCTTCCTTTTCTGTTCGAAGCATGACTTCGGTACAACCGCTCGACCTGCTCGGAATGTTTTCGCAGGGCGCCGGCAGCAGCACTGCCGCCGACTCTTACATGCTGCTCGACTATATATTAAGTGAACGCATGGTCCGAGCCGTCGATGACGCCTTTAGCCTCGAAACAGTGTATGCGCCGCGCGGAATGGACTATTTCTACGGGATTGGCGAAGATCTTCCCATAGAAGAGAAGCTCAACTATTGGCGAGACATGGTCCGCGTGAACTTCGACGTGGCTTCCGGTATTATCAACCTCCAGGTCAGGGCGTTCACGCCGGAGGACTCGCAGAATATTTCGGCGTTCGTCATCGGTCAAAGCGAGAAACTCATAAACGATTTGTCGCTTTCGGCACGCGACGAAGTCGTCAAGATGGCCGAGGGCGAGCTCCAGACAGCAGAAGAAAGGCTGTCTCGTGCACGAAACGCGCTGAGGCTGTATCGAGACTCATCGCAAGAAGCCGACCCGGTAGAAGGCGCCAAACTCGCGATGGAACTCGTTGCGGGGTTGGAAAAGGAACTCGTCGCGCTGAAGACCGAGCTCTCCACTGCCTTGACCCAGATGGCCGGTGATACGCCGCGTATCCGCGTGATCCGGTCCCAGATAAGGAGCCTGGAGGACCAGATTGCGCGCGAGAAGCAGCGGTTCGGCAGCGGCATGGTTACGAAGCAGGCCCGCAACAGCGTGGACCCGCCTTCTGATGTAGCAGGACGAATACAGCAATACGAAACATTGGAGACGGATCGCGAGTTCGCGGAGCGTGCCTATACGGCATCGCTTGCTGGCCTTGAGAAGGCGAGACTGGAAGCAACGTCGAAGCAGCGTTATCTCGCCGTGTTCATCGAGCCGACCTTGTCGCAGCTCGCACAGTATCCCACAAGGATCCTGAATGTCGTCCTGGTGTTCCTTGCGGGGCTGTTCGCTTGGGGCGTAGCGGTCATGGGTTACTACAATATCAGGGACAGAAATTGAGAGCCGAAACTGTCCCGAGATACAACCCGATAGCTCGGGAGTTTGGATGGTGCTGCGCGCCGAAAGATAATGTGCTAGCGTTGGCTGAGTGAGCGTACGGAGAGCGTGATTGACTCTTTCTATTGCAGGAACGAAGAGAGGCGAAAGTCGTCGCGCAGAGAGAATTGCCTTCGTTTTCGGCTTTCGGCCTTGGCGAAGCCGCCTCAGGCACTGGCTTGATAATCGCAGCATCTACAGATTCGATAACAACCTGATCGCTGTCGCTTTCGCGCTCTTCATTATTCTGCTATTTCGAAATAAATCCGAAGTATATGTGTGGGGTTTCAAGCACCCTGCTTTTCTCGAAATATTCTGCTTGAGGCTTGGGGTTCCATTTATTCGTGTAGAGGACGGCTTCGTTCGATCAATAGCGCTCGGTCGGACCGGAAGCACCCCACTATCGCTGTGCTTCGACCGAACCGGCATCTATTTCGACCCGTCTCGGCCCTCTGACTTGGAAAACATCATCCAGAACTACAATTTCGGCGCGGACAGCGCCTTGAAGGATAGAGCCCAGCGGTGCCTAGGCCAATTGATCGCTCACCGTTTAAGCAAATACAATACTTCACCGCAAGCGAACGTTGACGACATCTACGGTCCGAAGAACGTCAAGAGGATACTGGTCCTTGGACAGGTCGAAGGAGACATGTCCCTGATCAAGGGGCTTGATCGGGCCATCGATAACAATGCGCTGGTCAGAATCGCAGTTCGCGAGAATCCAGGGGCACAGGTAATATACAAGCCTCACCCCGAAGTTCTCTATGGGACACGCCGCGAGCCACCGCAATCGAACCCCGATGACGTCCGCGATATCTGTCAGGTGCTAGAACAAGATATTGCATTATCGGACACACTCCAAACCATCGACCACGTATATACGATGACCTCGCTATCAGGTTTCGAAGCCCTGATCCGAGGAATCAAGGTCACCTGCTTAGGCGCGCCATTCTACGCTGGCTGGGGTGCAACCGACGACCGCCAGGCCATACCTCGGCGGACTGCTCGCCGCTCACCCTTGGAGATTTTCGCGGCGGCATACATCCTATATCCGCGGTACTTCGATGTCCGTACCGGGGTTCGAATAGAGGTGGAGGGAGCGCTGCAATTGCTAGGCGAGATGCGTTCCCCCGGGAGCACCAACACGGAAACGGACCATTTCCCCAGTTCAGTAGGCAAGCGGTACGTAGGCTCCAACAGATTATCTTGACGCGCTCGAAAAACGGATTATTAGACCTATCCAGAGGCTGACTCCACGAAAAAGAAACGACTTCTGATTGTGAATAGAACGAGCTTTGGCGTACGCCACAGGGGAGTCTCGCCGTGCGGATCGGATATACGCTTGTTGACTTGGACAAGCGACGATACGAAGAGCGTCTCTTCAGCGGAAATGCCAAACCTAACGTCACGAGAGGATAGACATGTCTGAAATCCGTCACCTCGTACCGCCGATTCATTCGGTTGAAGCGTGCCTTGTTGGTGGTGAGGCAACGGTCTTGGATGCGATCCGGGCGATAGACGCTGGCACCCAGCAGATCGCGCTCGCAGTCGATCCTGACAGAAGGCTACTGGGGGTCGTCACCGATGGAGACGTTCGTAGGTCTATTCTTCGCGGCCTCGCCCTAACCTGCCCCTTGAGCGAGGTTTTAAACCGAACGCCGGTCGTCTGTAAGTATCCGCCGACACATGATGAACTTGCGCAGATTTTGCTCGGACACCACGGCATTACGCGGGTTCCGGCAGTCGACGGTCAAGGGCGCGTCATCGGGTTGTATCGGACCGAGGATCTCGTAGAGGGGGAACTGAACCGCAACTTCCCTGTCGTGCTCATGGCCGGTGGTCTCGGCACACGACTACGGCCTATTACTGACACTGTACCAAAACCCATGATTGACGTCGGGGGTCGTCCGATACTCGAGCACATCATCAGACGCTTCGTCGACCAAGGCTTCAAGCGGTTCTACATATCAGTCAACTATCTCGCTCACGTCATCAAGGATCATTTCGGCGATGGAGAGGCGTTCGGAGCAGAAATTCACTATTTGGAGGAAACTGAGCGCCTAGGCACGGCAGGCAGTCTTCGCCTGCTGCCGAAGGAAGCAGAGGGGCCATTCTTCGTCATGAACGGCGACCTGTTGACGGCAGCGAATTTCGCAGCGATTGCGGACTATCATCTGGAATCCGGTGCGGACGCGACAATGTGCTTGCGAGAGTACACAGTCCAAGTGCCATACGGCGTGGTCGAGCAGATCGGCGGGCGTCTCGTCGGCATTCAGGAAAAACCTATGCACCGCCACTTCGTCAACAGCGGCATTTACGTTCTGAATTCCTCATTGCTGCAATTGCTGCCGGAAAAGGGCTATTTTGACATGCCGTCCCTTTTTGATCGACTGACGCAGAAGGACCCGGGCGCTGCGGCTGTGTTTCCTCTACGGGAATATTGGTGCGATATCGGCCAAGTGGCGGATCTCCAACGCGCTCGTAGTGAAGTTGCTAAACTAGCGGCTGTTTAGTGGCCCTATTTGGGAAATGTCCGCGATAGGCGGAACAAAAATTTACCAAAGCGGCGGCGGAACCCAGTTTTCTTAAATACGAACTCGGCGCAACCGGAAGTGACAGTGCACAAATGCGCCAATCAATTAGATACGTCAGAAGAATCATAATCCAGAAAGCTGTCAGAACAGAAATACGTGCCACGAAATTTGCGGCATCGATAATTTTACGTTGCTTCGGAGTGGATTTAGCCTCGATATACTTTATATATTCTCCGTTCGTCCGCCATGCGCCAGAAACGGCCATATGGCTCTATCACAAGATCCACGAACAATGCGGTTCAGCGGCGGCAGCTCACTTCGCCATTTCCTTTCTTTCGGTGCGTCCCCGCCCTAAAGATTACGGTTTGATGCTCGTCGCAACAGGAGAACGACGGCCGAGCTCAGCAATAATCGGCAAGAACATTCCTCATCTCGTCTCCGCTGCAAGTAGGAGTGCAGGCTCGCCGGTCGCGCTCGTTTCGTCCCTCATCTCTCGCGGGGAACTTAATCTTGCCATGGAGGTTATTGCCGAACACGGGAAAACCATTGGTGATCAAGACACAGTAGATTGGTCCGCGGTGCTCTATTCCCTAACTCCGCATCCGCTATCAGACGCAACGACCGCAACGCAAACATTCCGTCCACCACAAACAGCGACGTTTCCACGTGGAGAAAGCCGCCTCATTATTTTCGATGAGGAACTTCCCCCGGCTGTTATCAGGAGTCTTGCAACAGGCGCGGACAGCATTTCTCTTTTGCAGTATAGGGATCTCTACGGGCATGTGGATCTTTCATCTGTCCAGACGGAGATCCCTCACTGCGAGATCCTAATTGAACACGCTCGTTCTCGTGTCCATCGGTTTCACCAACGCTATTATGACATTCATCAAAAGACGCTACATGCTGCCGAGGAACTGTCCAAGAGCTTCATACAGAATTCACCATGGCTGAGACAGTTCGTTCGGGATCTCCAGAGCTTTGAGAAAGACCTAACACTCGAACTTAGCGACAAATTGTTCTTTAAGGCGCTCCGCCTTGAAGGAGTGCGTAGCGCAGCGCTCGACCCGAGCTTCGACAGCGTCATCGTTTTGTTCGGAAACGATCCGGAACTTTACAGGCTCTTCTTCGCCGACTCCATGCTGTGGCGCAATCGGCGTATAAAAGGTTGTTGCCGATCGCAAGATGTTGAGACGCTTGTCAACTATGCGAACCGCATCGCCGACTTGCAGAAAAACGCCAGAGATCACACCTCGACTGGTGACAGGGTCGCGCCCTCGCAAAACGACGAACGAGTGGTGAAGCAAGTTCACTTGCCCAAGACCGTGCGGGACTATCTCTTGTCGGCGAACCGCATTTCAACGCCTAAGGTGAGCCGAGCGTCGGGTCATGCCGATATTGCGTTCGTCATGCACGAGGGGAGAGCTTACGGCGCCACCGCCGTTCAACTGGCGACGCACCTTAACACGCACTTCAACGTGGACGTGGTTCTCACGGCAGGCAGTAAAGACAGACTACAGAAGGATCTAATTTCTGCCCAAAGCGATCCCCATCTCCGCTCGGAGCATAAGCGTCGTCCGCCAAGATATATGAAGTTGGCTCCCCCGTTCGCAAGCACAGCAACCAAAAGGGCCTTTTCAAGTCTATTTGCTATAGCGACCCGCGACGCTGCTAAGGCCGCCCTGGCGAAGACCAGAGACGACTGTGTGGTGAACTGCGCAATTGGCTTTCTGCTTTCTGACGAGTTGCCGCGAGCGGTACTGCACAGCATTGCAAACGCCCATGCGATTTCAGCCCTATTTGGCAAGCGGCAATACGCAGCCGTCGTGATCTCGCCGATTCGCGCACCTCGCAATTCGCAGTTTGCGAGTCTTGCGAGAGAGTTTGGCATCCCGACGCTAGCCGTGGAACCGCACCTTCTGAATGCTGCCTATTGCCGGTACGGCACAATCCCCAGCGACTACGCTGCGCTCTATTCAGAGTACTTTGCACAAGAATACGCGCGTCACTTCGGGATTCCAAGAGAACGATGCTACCTCGTCGGGTCACCCCGCATACTGCAGCCGATGAATTATAACCCTATTACGGGGCGAATCGAGGCGAGAGCGAGGATGGGATTTCAAGAGGGTGCCCCCCCGATCATTGCATTCCCGACCCAGCCGATGCCCTCGAAATACAGTCTCGCGATATGGCGAATGGTCATCCGATCGGTCAAGGCTCTCGACATACCCGTCCGCGTGGTACTAAAACCCCATCCGGAGGAAGGCGCGGGACACGTGGCGAGGTACGAGCAAGTTTTGTCGGAAGAAGGCGCCGCAGAACTTTGCGTCGTGAGAAGCGTAGATATCAAAGACCTTCTGATTGCGAGTGACCTCGTGCTGAGCTGTTACAGCACGACCGCAATCGAAGCGATCGTTTTGGAACGCAATGTTGCGGTTGTCGGTTTGGAAGGCGTCGATTATCCCATGCGATGGCATGAAATCCTTGATGTTCCGAAATGCAACGATTCTGAGCATTTGGCTCAGGTAATTCTCGAGTCTCTATCGACCGACGGTTCAACACGCCCATCTCTCTTCAAGGAGCAAAATCCGGCCCTCTTCACTGACGCGACCTTTGATCGTTTGGCCCAAGCCGTGGATCAGGTCGTCCATAAAGGCACAAGTGGCATCCGCGGTCGCGACGAACTCCCCACCTCCCTCTTTGTCACAGCTCCGTTCCGGGAATATCTGACATGAATACAACCTTCGCAATTGGTGATCGAGTGGTCGGCGCAGATCATGCCTGCTTCGTAATCGCTGAGATAGGCGTCAATCATAATGGCGATCCTGATCTCGCCGCCAGGCTGATTACGGCCGCGAAGGAAGCTGGCGCAGACGCCGTGAAGTTCCAAACCTTCCGCGCCGACCGGCTGGTCGTTCGCGCGACGCCTACTGCCGAATACCAGAAGGTCAATACTAGTCTCACTGACCAGCATGCAATGTTGGCAGCACTGGAGCTTAGCGAGGCCTCACATCAGAGGCTTCTTGAGCAATGTCGCACAGAAGGCATCATTTTCCTGTCATCACCCTTCGATGTGGACAGCATCGATATGCTGGACAGGCTTAATGTCCCGGCCTTCAAGGTGCCGTCACCCGACTGTGTTTCTCAGTCCTACCTGGAGCATATGGGCTCCAAGAGGCGCCCAGTGATCTTGTCTACAGGCATGTGCACACTCGAAGAAGTTGCGTTCGGCGTCGAGACACTGAAGAGCGCCGGCAGCGACCAGATCGTGCTTCTACACTGCACCAGCTGCTATCCGGCTCCACCCGAGGAGCTCAATCTCCGTGTTATTCCTGCGCTCTCAGAGATCACTGGCCTGCCAGTCGGCTATTCTGACCATTCCGACGGCATTGCGGTATCGATCGCCGCCGTTGCTCTCGGTGCCTGTGTGATCGAAAAGCACATGACGGTCGACCGGAATCTCCCCGGCCCCGACCACAAAGCCTCCCTCGAAGTCCACGAATTTGCCGCGATGGTATCCGGGATCCGCAACGTGGAGCGGGCCCTTGGCCGCCCCATTAAGGCTCCTCAGCCTTGCGAGCTCTCGTCGCGACAGCTCGGCCGGCGGAGCGTTGCGGTAACTCGCAATCTCCCTGCGGGACACAGACTCACAGCCGACGACCTGGCCTTGCTGCGGCCTGGAACAGGCCTTCCTCCGAGAATGGAACGCTTACTGCCAGGTCGTATCCTAAGTCGATCGATCGCAGAGAATACGCTTATTGCCCTCGAGGACCTGGGATGAGAAAACCGAACGGACTTATATTGCTTGGAGCCGGGGGCCACGCAAGAGTTGTCGCTGAACTTGCCCGTTCGACAGGTTGGGAGATCGCCGGCTTTCTTGCCCCAGATAATGGATTGCGTGGGGTTAGTCTTGCCTCGCCTTTGTTGGGCGATGGCAAAGATCTGATCGCCGATCCATCTTGGCTGAACGAGCACGACCTGTTTCCTGCAATCGGTGATGGCGAGATTCGCTGGCGGGAATTTGTGCGCCTCACTGCCGCCGGCGCGCGCATTCCCTCGCTCATCCATCCGAGCGCCGTTGTCTCTCCCTCGGCGCAGGTGGATGCTGGCGCCGTGGTCATGGCCGGCGCCATTGTCCAAGCTGGTAGCGTAATCGGACCAGCGGCAATCATCAATACAGGTGCGCAAGTCGACCATGATTGCCGGGTAGGAGCGGGCGCGATGATTGCACCCGGAGCCACTCTATGCGGCGACGTTCATGTCGGCGATCATGCATTCATAGGAGCGGGCGCTGTCTTAGTTCCACGCATCCGAGTAGGCCGTAGCGCGTTTGTAGGGGCAGGCACGGTTGTAGCGAACGACCTTGCCGACGGGTCGCATCTAAAGACGACTCGCCGCGTCTCCGCATTCCCAAAACCGGAGTAAACAGGATGATAGAGTTTCGGCCTTACAAGGATGGCGATGAGCTTGCGATCACCGAGCTGTTTGCCAAGGTGTTCGGTCGCCCCATGAGCACATCCTATTGGCGATGGCGCTTCTTACAGCATCCGTCAAGCGACCCAATGATCATGCTCGCTTTTGACGGCGAGACTCTGGTGGGAAACTACGCAGCTAGCCAAGCTCCGTTGAGTTTGGCTGGAGAGGTTTTTCCCGCTTGTCTTTCGATGACCACGATGACCCACCCGGATTGGCGGGGTCAGAAGCTGTTCGAGAGGACCGCTGAGGCGCTGTACGAAACATTGCCCTCCCGCGGCAAATTTGCGATCTATGGCTTCCCGAACAGCGTTTCTCATACGCTCTTCAGGAGCAAGGTCGGCTGGGCTGATTATTGCGACGTTGCAACCTTGGTCTTGGAGACAGACA
Organism: Ciceribacter azotifigens; assembly: GCF_048159625.1. Classification (NCBI taxonomy): domain Bacteria; kingdom Pseudomonadati; phylum Pseudomonadota; class Alphaproteobacteria; order Hyphomicrobiales; family Rhizobiaceae; genus Ciceribacter; species Ciceribacter azotifigens. Next base: position 20,934 of record NZ_JBLQTA010000022.1, read on the forward strand.
AGCTTTTCAAGCTACCCATTGCCGATTCGGCTGTAAAGCAGGTCGAGAACGTTGATGAACGGTTCGGCCTGTTCAACGCCAAGGTTGCCGCCGGCCTACCCATTGTCGCCCACCGGAGCACTGAGATCCTTTCCTGGCGCGTCGATCGTAATCCTGACAATACCTACGCCCGGTTCGTGCTGGAGGAAGGCGACGAGATCGCCGGTTATGCGATAACCAAGGCGTATGGGACCGAGATGCTTGATCTTGTGGAACTGCGTTGTGCCGACACAGCCGTGACGCGCGCCTTGATCAACGCGGTCACTGCCCATGCCGTCGCAGAAAACCGGACGCGAATCGCCACTTGGTGCCTTCCCATGGACGTTCATCGCGTGCCCCTGGAAATGGCAGGCTTCAACGCGACCGCGCCGGTAACCTATTTCGGCGGCCGGACATTCACGACACTTCCGGCAGATCTGACCGATAGCCGGCTATGGCGGCTCTCGATGCTGGATTCCGATCTATACTGAATGAAAGCAATATGACCAGAACAGTCCATTTCCTGACCGGAATTCGCTCCGAATACGACATTCTCGCGCCCATCATCGCGGCGGTCGACGCGCAGCCGGACCTCGACGCCGGCGTGATCGTCACCGGAGCCCATCTGACTGGCCTGCACGGCCAGTCCGCGCGCCAGATCGAAGCCGACGGCTATCGCATCGCCGCCCGCATCGATTCGCTGCTCGCCTCCGATGGCCTGGGCGGTCGGGTTAAGGGCATGGCCCTGCAACTGGCCGGCCTCACCGATCTGTTCGCCCGCGAGCGTCCGGACTTCCTCGTCGTGATGGGCGACCGCGAGGAGGTCATGACCGGCGCCGTCGCGGCCATCTATCACCACATCCCGGTCGTCCATGTCGGCGGCGGCGACCATGCCGACGACGGCAATGTCGACAATCTCGTCCGCCACGCGGTGTCGAAGATGGCCCATCTCCACATGGCGACTACCGAAGTCAGCGGCCAGCGCCTGCGCCAGCTGGGAGAGGAGCCGTGGCGCATCCACGTCACCGGCGCCTCCGGCCTCGACCGGATCATCGCCACCCCGGACATGACACGTGACGAACTCGAGACCGCACTCGGCGTCGACTGGCATGGCGAGCCCTATGCGGTGCTGCTCTACCACCCGACGATCACCGACTTTTCCGAAGCGCGGGCGCACATGGCCTCGATCACGCGGGTGCTGGAGGCGAGCGGCCTGAACATCGCCGTGATGGCCCCTAACTCCGATCCCGGCAACCAGGCGATCAGCCTAGAGATTGACGCGCTGATCGCCCGCTGCCCGAGGGCGAAAGCCTTCAACTTCCTGGAACGCAAGGTTTTCATCAACATGCTGCGCCATGCGCGCGTGATGGTGGGTAATTCGTCGGCCGGCATTCTCGAGGCGCCGAGCATGGGCCTGCCGGTGGTCAATATCGGTGTCCGCCAGCGCGGGCGCGAGCATGGTGACAACGTGATCTTCACCGACTACGACGCCGGGGAAATCGCCGCGGCCGTCACCAGGGCCACGACGGACGAAAGCTTCCGCGCCTTGGTGGCACAGCGGCGAACGCCCTATGGCGATGGCAAGGCCGGGCAGCGGATTGCCGAGGTCTTGCGCGGCGTCGAGCTGGGCCGCGGCCTGCTCGATAAGAAATGGGTTCAGGGAGTACGATAATGCTGTTGGAGAGCGGACGTGGACCGATTCTAGTCGTGGCCCCCCATCCGGACGACGAAACCCTGGGCGCCGGCGGTCTCCTGCTGCGCGCGCGCGCGGCCGATCGGCCGATCCACTGGCTGATCGTCACCGGCATCACGACGGAACAGGGCTGGCCGGCCGAGAAGGTGGCGCGCCGTGAAATCGAGATCGACGCGGTCGCCAAGGCATTCGGCTTTGCCAGCGTCCATCGGCTCGACCTGCCGTCGGCCAAGCTAGAAACCCTTGCTCTCGGCGAGGTGATCGGCCGCATCGGCAAGGTCGTCAACACCGTCAAGCCGGAGATCATCCTGGTTCCGCATCGCGGCGACGCCCATTCGGACCACCACGTGGTCTATGCGGCGGCGACGGCCTGCGCAAAGTGGTTCCGCTATCCCTCGGTGCGCTGGACCCTAGTCTACGAGACCCTGTCCGAGACCGATGCCGGCCTGTTCGCCAGCGATCCCTTCCTTCCTAACATCTTCGTCGACATCAGCGAACAGCTGGAGGACAAGCTCCGCATCACCACGATGTTCAACGACGAGATCGGTGAGTTCCCCTTCCCCCGCAGCCTGGAGGCCATCCGGGCGCTGGCGATGACACGGGGCGCCGCGTCCGGAACCAGGGCGGCGGAAGCCTTCATGCTGTTGCGCGGCCGGTTCTGACCCCCAGGGCGCCGCGGGGAACAGCCCCCACGGCAAGCCCTCGAAACTTGCCACGCAACGATGCATCCACTAAGCCTTTGATCGTAGGAGAGGCGGCGCCTCGAAACGCCGCGCGCCGCGGCAAAGACCACAGGAACAACCCCGACGACATGCTTCCGACTTATTCCCACATACCCGGCAGACTCGGCCTGGAGGATAGCTTGCGCAAGATCGGCCAAACCGTGCGCTGGTGGATGGAAGGAGCGCCCGGCCGGCGCGAGCGCAAGAAGTATCTCCGACTCTATGAGCAGGGCGAGTTCGAGGAGGCAGCACTCGCCCTTCGCGATGCGTTGACCGCCGCGCCCAACGATCCGGAACTGATGCTGCGGGTGGCGAACCTCTCGCGCTTCGGCCTCCTGCCCCTGGAAGACGCCCTGCCCCTGCTCCGGACCGTGATCTCCAAGGCGCCGCCTGCTCTTTCACGCCGGGCGCTGATCCAGCTTTTCAACCTCCTGTGGGAACGCAAGGGGGCCGAGACGGCTATGGCCTGGTTTCCGCATCTCGTCCGCGAGAGCGAGAAATCGCCCCGCCTGCTCTTGCGCGCGGCTGCGTTTGCCAATGAAGCGGGACAGACGAGAGAGGCATTCGATCTCCTGGCCAGGGTCGGTCGCAGCGATCCTTCTGCGCTTGCCTCCATGGGCTACCTCGACCTCATCCTTGCTGCGGCGGACGCTGGCGCAGCCGAGCTTCCGCAAGCGCCGCGCGCACGCGCCATTGCCGCCCACCTGTCCCACTTCAAGGGCCGTTTCGCCCAGATGATCGCCGGCGCATCGGGCGACGTGGCGGTCGTCGCCAATGGCCCGTCGATCCTTGGTCTCGGTCTCGGCAGCACGATCGATTCGCACCAGCTCGTCATTCGTTTCAACAACCACGCCGCGCTGTCCGGACCGGCGGACTTGGGGCGTCGAACGGATATCTGGTTCCGCCCGACCGAATTCACCCACGTACCGCTTCCTGCAACACCGGCTGCCAATCTCGCAGTCCTAACTGGCTGCAATATCCGGAACCGCTATTCGAACGGCCTCCAGGTTCTCGAGCCCTATTTGCAGAACAGTATGGCCATCGAACTGGTTCCGACTGCGCTCTATGCACGGCTGTTCGCAGCGCTCGACGCCTCACCGAGCGCGGGTCTGATCGGGCTCGCTTGGACGCAGGAAGAGATCGGGAGAAAATTGTCTCCGAGACAGGTTTTCGGCTATTCGCTCGGCCAGAATACTTCCGCCGTTTCGCACTATTATGGTAGACGGCATGTGGGCTCCTGGCCGAGTCGGCATAACTGGCAAGCTGAACAGGTGTACTTCGGCACCCTGCTGCGTAACGATGATGAAGTTTCGAATCGCGCGACAAATCCAGAACATTTCCAACCCACCCGCAGCGACGACCGCTCGAACTTCGAAGGAGAGAACCGGACATGAGCAACCTGTCTGGTAAGACCATTCTTGTGACAGGCGCCGACGGCTTCATCGGCTCGCATCTGGTCGAGCATCTGGTGCGCCAGGGCCTCAAGGTCCGCGCCTTTTCGCTCTACAACAGCTTCGGCACCTGGGGCTGGCTCGATCGCGTCTCCCCGGACGCGCAGGGTTCGTTCGAGGTGTTCAGCGGCGATATTCGCGATCCGAACGGGGTCGCGACCGCCATGCGCGGTTGCGATGTCGTGCTGCACCTGGCAGCCCTGATCGCCATTCCGTATTCCTATCATTCGCCCGACACCTATATCGACACCAACGTAAAGGGCACGCTCAACGTGCTGCAGGCCGCCCGCCTGCTCGGAACAGATCGGGTCGTCCACACCTCGACCAGTGAGGTCTACGGCACTGCTCAGTTCGTACCTATCACCGAAGAACATCCGCTGGTCGGCCAGTCGCCCTACTCCGCCTCGAAGATCGGCGCGGACCAACTTGCGCTATCATTCTACCGCTCTTTCGGAACACCGGTGACGGTAATCCGCCCATTCAATACCTTCGGCCCGCGCCAGTCGACACGTGCGGTTCTGCCAACGATCATCACCCAGCTCGCCGCAGGCAAGAAAGAGGTCCGACTCGGCAAGCTGAGCCCGACGCGCGACTTCACCTACGTCGCCGACACCGTCAGGGCCTTCCAGGCCATGGCTGAAAGCCCGAACGTTCTCGGCGAGGTTGTCAACTTCGGCAGCGGCTTTGAGATCTCGATTGAAGACAGTGTCCGCACCATCATCGATATCATGGGCGTGGACGCGCAAATCGTCTCGGAGGAACAGCGTCAGCGTCCTGAACTCAGCGAAGTCGATCGCCTCTGGGCTGGCATCGAGAAGGCGAAGCGCCTGACCGATTGGAAACCTGGCTATTCGGGCCGCGACGGTTTTGCCCGCGGCATTCGCGAAACGATCGAATGGTTCAGCAATCCAAGCAATCTGGCCCTGTACAAGGCCGACACCTACGGAATTTGAGATGGCAAACCTGAATATCGCACGCGCCGTCCAAATCCTGCGCGAAACCGCCGCCCCCAACGGCCAGCCCGTCGTCCTGCACGAGCCGCGCTTTGCCGGCGCGGAATGGGAATATGTCAAAGACTGCCTCGACACGGGCTGGGTTTCATCCGTGGGCTCCTATGTCGACCGCTTCGAAATCGAACTCGCCGACGCGTTCGGCGTTCGCCGCGCGGTGGCCGCGGTCAACGGAACCGCCGCCCTGCACATCGCGCTGATGCTTGCCGGTGTGAAGGCGGGGGACGAGGTCCTGGTGCCCGCGTTGACCTTCGCCGCAACCGCCAATGCCGTCGCCTATTGCGGCGCCATCCCGCACTTCGTCGACAGTTCAATGGAGACGCTCGGGCTTGACCCAGACGCACTCGACGCCTGGCTGACCGAGATTGCTGAAAGAGGCGAGGACGGTCCGACCAATCGCGAAACGGGCCGCCGTTTGGCGGCCGTCGTGCCGATGCATGCCTTCGGCCACCCGATGGCAATCGATCGGCTACTCGAGGTCAGTGAAACGTGGGGCATTCCCGTCATTGAGGATGCTGCGGAATCGCTCGGCAGCCTCTCGAACGGCCGTCCGCTCGGCGGGCGCGGCAAGGTCGGCATCACCAGCTTCAACGGCAACAAGATCATCACGACCGGCGGCGGCGGAGCGATCCTGACCAATGACGAGGAACTCGGTGCGCGCGCCAAGTACCTGACCACGACGGCCAAACGCCCGCATCGCTGGGCCTTTTGGCATGACGAGCTCGGCTACAATTACCGCCTTCCGAACCTGAACGCGGCACTCGGTTGCGCTCAGCTTCAGCAATTGCCCACTTTCCTTGCCGCCAAGCGCCGACTCGCCGAACGCTATCGGAAAGCATTCGATCGCGTCGACGGGCTTCGCTTCTTCGTCGAGCCCGAGGGTGCAGAGAGCAATTATTGGCTTAATGCGGTGATCCTCGACGACGCCGGGCAACGCGACGACTTCCTCGCCGCCACCAACGATGCCGGCCTAATGACTCGTCCGTGCTGGGCACTGATGTGCGACCTGCCGATGTACGAGAAGAGCCCTTCCATGCCTCTGCCCGTCGCCCGCGACATCGAACAACGGCTCGTCAACATTCCGAGCAGTGCGGCACTTGCAGTGGAGACGACAGAATAGGTTCCAGACAACGAACGTCGCGGTTCGTGGAAACCGAGCAGCATTTATCTAAGATTGGAGGACTGCTGTCTGAAGGAAACAAGTCGAATCAGTATGAACAGGATCTGTTCGTGGACTTTACGACTATAGATTTTCAGATGGTTTAACTCTCAAATCCCTCCACTCCAGGCTCTTAAACGATCGAAATCTCGAGAAAGCATGATAATGGCGCCCACTCCCTCGTCCCCGAAATTCGTCTGCACGATCTGCGCCCGTGGTGGCTCAAAAGGTGTGCCGGGCAAGAACGTGCGCATGCTGATCGACAAGCCGCTCATCGCGCACTCGATCGCACAGGCGAAGGCGACCGGTCTTTTTGAAGCTGTAGCGGTCAGCAGCGACAGCCCCGAAATTCTTGAAGTCGCCGGGCGATACGGTGCTGATATCCTGATCCGGCGACCGGACGAACTGGCGACTGACGAATCCGGTAAGCTGCCGGCAATCCTGCACGCCCTCGGAGAAGTCGAACGCCAGCTAGGCTTCGAGACAGACTATCTGATTGATCTCGACGCCACGTCCCCGCTTCGTTTTCCTGAAGATATTAAGGCGTGCGCCGACATTCTCACAGACACCGGATGCAGTTGCGTATTGACCGGCTATCCCGCCCATCGGTCACCGTACTTCAATCTGCTGGAGCGAGCCAAGGACGGAAGCATTTCTCTCAGCAAACAACTTCCAGACCCCGTGTTACGCCGTCAGGACAGCCCGGAGTGCTTCGACATGAACGGCTCGGTCTATGGGTGGAAGCGCGATGCTCTGCGGGTGGATCCGGGCATCTTCTATCCCGACACGAAACTGTATGTCATGCCGCGGGATCGCTCGATCGACGTAGATGAAGAGCTGGACTTCGAAATCATCAGTATGATCCTGGAGCGTCGCGCGAAGAGCTGACAACTGGCAATGGCGACACTTTATCGTCGTGTCACGGCTCTCGGTTCATCTTCTCAAGTGGACATGCTCCGATTATCCCCCACCATTCGCTGCAGGAGCTCCAGAGCTTCTTCGAACTCGAGGGGCTCGCCCGAAGACGGATGCCGGTACTGCGGGTACAGAATGTACGCAGCCGCAAATATGGCCTCGACCGTCCGGCGCGCGGTGCGACGAGGACAAGACTCTCTGTCCTCCGTGGCTCCCCAGCCGGAATAGAACGGCGAGCCAAAACAGGTCACAGGAATACCCCGGATGAGAGCTTCAAAACCGGAGAGGGACGTCATTGTATAGACGCGATCGACCGTCTCGAACGCGTCGGCCAGTGCGATATCTTCGTTCAAAACGAGACAGATCTCGCGGACCTCGTCCGGATTTGACTGACGCGGTCGCCTGCGAAGACCCCTCAGGACTTCCGGATGCGGCTTGTAGATCACCTGGGCATGAGGATTTTCTGCGACGACCTCGCGGACAAACGCATTATTGGTTAGCTGCCGCCTCATCCCCTTCTTCATGGACATGTCACCTTCGACCTGCCCGACAATGAGGATGCGAGGCTTGGTCTTCGGCCCGTATAGTACCTGCACGTCCGCCGCTCGTCCCGCATTGTATTTGCTGATTCGTGAGGAGACGAGCGCGGATATTCCCCTACGTGCACGATGAATAAGCTCCGGACTGCTTTCGAAGTCGTACGACAGCAAAATGTGCTCCAGATCGCTTTCGACGGTCGCATCGAAGTAGAGCGCCTTCTTGGCGAAACAGAGAGAGAGTGGTGGCGTTTGCTCCGACCCAAATCCGACAGAGCGTAGAAAGCCGTCCTCGACTCGCACCAGGGGCACGGAATAAAAGCGGCAAAGGAGTTCGACGTACCAAGGTGCGGTATAGCTCCAGACGTAGATGGCAGACGACCTGCTTCTCAGTATCTGCGGGATTCGTCTGAGAAAGTCGGGCAAGGACAGTATCCCGGTCGCGCAGCGAACCACGTGGCTTTCTGGCAGCCAACGAGGCATGAACACCTTCCAAGGCTTGAATCCAACCAGGAAGACTGTGGGCGTGTTGCCTTGATCCGGTCGGTTGGAAGTACGATCGGGCGGGTTCTCGCTCATTCGGATCCAGTCTCTTCTGCCGCATCATGCAATTACCCACAGATGCGTCCGATGGCAACTAGCGCGGGGAACTCGGTGGGTCACGTTAGGACGGAATGTCGACGGATGACGCTTTGGAAGGATAAGCGGAACAATCCCCTATTCTCATCTCGTCGGCAACCTCATGGCTCAAGAGCTTCATTTCGTCGATATCTTGAGGTGCCACAATGCGAGAGCATTTCTACATCGGTGGACGCCGCTCTTGCGGCCTTGCCTATTGCCAAGTGTGCAAATGTCTGTAGGCATGACAAAAGATTCAAGTGGGTCGTGGAGTGCGTACTCCGGAGATGACCAGTAGAGCGCGGCGAACAAGCCGAAAATTCTCCTAGTGCCACGATCCCGGCGCAATCGACATTGGCGGATGAACTGAGGCCTTACATGCAATCAAAAAGCAAAATCACGACTGTCGAGCGCGCGCCCTTGTCCATGAGCGATTTTCGCAGCTTGATCGGCACGACTATCGGTGTTTCCACCTCGTATCGCATCGGCCAAGACAAGATCGACGCCTTTGCCGACCTTACTGAAGACGCCCAGTACATCCATGTAGACATTGAGCGGGCAAAAGCTGGCCCGTTCGGCGGTACCATCGCACATGGGATGCTGTCGCTGTCCATCATTAGCACAATGTTCTTCGAAGTAGTGCCTCCCTTAAAGGGCTGTGAGCGTCCGGCGAACGCGTTTTCGGGTGTCGAGAGATCGAAGCTATAGGCCGCGTTTCACCTCATCGGCCATGACGCGGTCGATTATTTCAGGATCGCACTGTGTGTCGATGAGGAACTCGCGGATACCGCCGTCCCACGTCCTGATGTCGGCGAGCAGAGCTTGAAGATCGTCAATTCCGTTTTCGGTCAGGCCTTTTGTGCCATCTTCACTGCCATCGCGGACATACACCAATTCGCCCTCGGCGATGTTGTCCGAGTTGGCGGTCACCTCCTCGATGAGTTCGAGGTTCTCGCCGATCATGACGGCGACTTCCTTCAGCGTGTAGATGAACCTTGAGCGTGCCATCAGGCGGCCTCGCATCGAGCGTTTGCTGGCGTCCAATTCCAGGGCAACAGGTCTTCAAGTCGGTCCTTGGGATGATCCTGGATCCGGGTCAGGACATCTGTCAGATAGACCTCCGGATTATGGCCGTGCAATTTGACCGTTTCGATGATGGTCAGGATATTGGCGATGCGCTCACCGCCCTTGTCCGAGCCGGCGAAGAGCCAGTTCTTCCTGCCGATTCCGAGCGGACGCATGGCTCGTTCAGCGATGTTGTTGTCGATTTCGACACGGCCATCATCGATGTAGACGCTTAACGCCGCCCAGCGCGAGAGGGCGTATCGCATCGCCTCGGCCAACCTCTGCTTCTGTGGCAAAGTTGAGAGCGTGGTTTCGATCCAGGCCTTGAGTTCGTCCAGAACGGGCCGGGCATGGTGTTGGCGCAGAGTACGCCGCTCGTTAGCCGACATGCCTCGGATACGGTTCTCGATATCGTAGAGAGCGCCGATGCGCGACAACGCTTCCTCAGCGATCGGAGATGGCTTCAGCTTGATCACATCATGGAACTTGCGGCGCACATGCGCCATGCAGGCGGCTTCGATAATCTGGTTGCCGTAGAGTTTCTTATAGCCTCCATAACCGTCGGCATGCATGACGCCGCTGAAGCTTGCGAGGTGGTCAGCCGGATGCGCGCCCTTGCGGTCAGGGCTATAGTAATAGGCGATGGCTGCGGGAGTGGCGGCTTGATAGCCACTCCCGTCGAAGACGTAGACCCAGACCCTCCCGGTTTTTGTCTTGCCCCGCCCGGGGTCGAGAACATCGACCGGGGTATCGTCCGTATGTATTCGATCGAGCGCGGCGATATGGGCCCGGATCAGCACGACGAGTGGTGTCAGCAAAGCGGATACGCGGCCGACCCAGTCGGCCATCACGGATCGGGAGATGTCTATCCCCAACCGGTCATACATCTCGGACAGGCGGTAGAGGGGGATGTGATCGTCGAATTTGGCGATCATGATATGGGCGAGCAGTCCCGGCCCGGGTTTGCCGCGCTCGATCGGCAAGGTCGGCATCTCGCCAGCCACTGTCGTATCGCATTCCCTGCAGATCATGCGCTTTTCGACATGTCGGACAATCTTGACCGACGCAGGCACGTGCTCCAACACCTGGACCACCCTGTCGGCCGCCTTCAGGAACGAAGTGCCACCGCAGGTCGGGCAATTACAGGGAGCCGCATAGACCAGTTCTTCGGCTGGAAGACCATCGGGCAAAGGCTTGCGCTTCGGCTTCTCGGATGCGTCGTCCAACTCCGGCAAAGGAGTTTTCCCGGAGCGCAGTTCAGCCTCGGCACGAGAGGCCTCGATCTCCTCCAGCATCAGCTCGAACTGCTCTATCTTCCGGTCGATCTTTTCCGAAGAGGCGCCATGCTGCCGATGTCGTAGCAGCTCCAGTTGCGCCCGCAGAAGCCCGATTATGGAGTCACGCTTGATGACCTCGGCTTCCTGGCTCTCAAGCTTTGCCGCCTGTTCCGCGACGAGTGCGCGCAAAGCAGTGAGCTCGTCCTGACTGTCCAGCGGCGCTGTTTCCATACCTGCAAATCTAGCCGATTTGCCTCTGACGCGCCAGCGTTAAGCCTCGGATGCCCCTGCAAAATATAGCTTTTATCCCGTTCGACCAGGGGCTGACGTCCATGCCGGACGTCGCCAATCGATCCCCTCAACGAGCATCGAAAGCTGCGCCTGCGTCAGGTGCGCTACGCCCTCTTTCGCCGTCGGCCAGGGAAAGTATCCGCGCTCCAAAATCTTGTAGAACAGGCAGAACCCCTGGCCGTCCCACCAGAGAAGCTTGATCCGATCGGCGCGCTTGCCGCGGAAGCCGAAGATCGCGCCGGAGCCCGGTGCCTCCTGCACGACCGTCTCGACCAGCGCCGACAGACCATCAATGCCACGCCGCATATCGGTCACCCCGCAGGCCAGATAGACCCTCACATTCCCGGACGGTCCGATCATGCCGCCTCCACGCAAGCGACCAGCGGACCAAGCAGCTTCAACTCAACGTCAGCCGGAACCTTCAAGCATCGACCGTTTCGTAGCGAGATCTCAATGACCGCTGGCGTCGGTCGCGTATCAGGTACCGAGGTAGCGCTCACCTCCTCGGTGATTTCCACCGGAAGGAACATCGCCGGACGACCGACATAGCTGAATGACTGTCGCCACAAACGGATCTGGGATGGGTAGATATCATGCCGGCGCGCCACCTCGCCAATGCGAGCACCGGGCTCATCAGCTTCCGCGAGTATCCTCAGCTTCGCCTCGTCCGACCAACGTCGTCTGCGTTCGGTACCGGACATGATCTCAATGCGAGCCATGCAACCTCTTTGTTCTGGTATTAATGTCAGCATTAATGCTGGTTCGAATGCCAGAACATCGCCTGATTTGCCCGATCAGCAAAAACAGCTCACCGGACGCTCACAAAGGGCTCGACAATGGTCGTGAACTACGGATTCGATAAAGTGCGCTTCATCTCTCCAGTCCCTTCCAGCGCCGATATCCGCGGTTCCTTTGTTCTCGACGCGATCGAAGAACGCGACACCGGACAATTCCTGTTCCGATACACGGTGACAATGAAAATTGCGGGCACAGCCAAACCGGCCGTGCACGCGGAATGGATCATACTCCACGTGCTTGCATGATTTCCTGCGTGGCGTCCTGCAGTTCAGAGAAACGGCCGATTGCTGAGCCTCAAAGACGAAGACATGCAAGGAAGTTCGCACATCAACAACAGCATAAAATTCACGCGCTGGGTGGAACGATCGCGGTGGCGTCCCCGAGAATATAGTCCGCCATCTTTTCGGCAGTACGGCTGACTTCCTTGGTGGATGGATGAAGAACCGGCGGCCACACTTCAGCATTGTACATGGACCTATTATTAAATCTGGAAGGCATCGTGTGGTTCGGATGCAACACGTAGGAGAGAAATGCGATCGTGTTGCTTCGGACGTCGGCGAGCAGTTCCTTGTCGATCTTGCCCAACAAGAACTCCTCGAACCTCTCCCTTGTGTCAGGCGTGAGGTGTCCTACGGGGACATCCATTGAGCCGTAGTATCCACAGATCATCGATGGGATCCCAAGCAGTCCCAGTTCTACCGAGGAATTGCCGCCCCACATGAGAACCCCGTCAGCCCAATCCCTGAGAGCAGGAATTGGATAGGCACGCCGATCCAATATTATGGGGTGAAATTCCTTTGGAACGTCTTCGAGCAGTTCGACGAACTCCTGGTTTACATAGAGAGATACCTGGCTCTTGGTCTCGTCTGGATGCGGTTTTAGGAGCAAATTGATCTGGTGTGTGTGAGCAAATTGGCAGCAATCCGCCAGCCATTCCTTTATATCGCTGTGCAAGAACCCGTAGTCGTTCGGCCTTGCCAAGTCCGGTAGGATCTTCCCCAAGAGTACGATAATCGGACGGCCGGGAAAACGAAGCTCCTCTGCGAGTGGTCTTCTGACGGCAGTCTCATCAACGCGCGTGGCATATGCAAGGGCTTCCGCCGACGCCTTCTGCTCGGGCGTAGCGTTGGTGAACCACTCACGATACACGTGAACAGATGGACGATAGGCCAGACTGACTTCGGGATGTCGACTAACGTTGGCTATACACTGAAACTGCGCCGATTGGGACCGTACTAGGTTGGAGTGATACGCCTCAAAGCCATTGCAGATGTGAAAGAGCTCAACGTAGTCGTGGCTCCCCGCCGTTTCCGCGATCAAACGCAACGCATGAGAAATACCCTGTTGGATCTCTGTCAGGATGACCTTCACCTTACGTCCGGTTTCCTGGGAAAAGCGCACCAGTCGCTCATGCTTGTCAAACATCGCCTCAATCGCGACCTGGTATCGACGTACATGACCCAAGACGATGGGATCACGCCACGCCACATCGTAGCAGCGGAAAATGATACCCATTGTATTATGAATCGTATAATAAAAATTAATTCCGTTGTACGCGATGTTTTTCTTCTCTGGATCAAATACCCACTCTTGCGAAGGCACCTTCTTCAACGTTGCCTTGTCGGAAAGGTAGTGTGGAAATATTGAATTGGACACGTTCTCGTCGATGTCCGGTGAGACCTCGTCTGACTGGATGCAGCCAGGCAATAGTGATATTATCGAGCAGCCGCGTGAGCGTAGCTCGGCCAAAGCATGGACGGGCATTTGGGTGAACGCACTGAAGCTCGACGGGCAGATTACGACGACGGAGTCATCGACAACGCCGCGGGGACACGATTGCAGCAACGTATGCACGGACCTGATGTATTCGAGTTCGTCGCTTGTACGGCTAGGCCAGAAGCGGGACATGATTGTAAACCTGTCAGCCGGAGGCTTGTCGCTCGCACGGGCTAAGAGGTTCTCTGCCGCATATGCGTCGATCTCGGCATATTTCTCGGCAGCTTCATCAAACCGTCCCATATAACGCAACAAGAACGCTTCATCGTTCTTGAGGCTTAGGGTGCTTCGTTTTCGCTTGCGCAGTAAGTTCAACGCGCGACCGTACCTACCAAAGCGCTGCAATTGTGCAACAATATAGGGACTGAACGTGTCGAACTTGTTGTTCAGGAGAAACTTCCTGTAGGTGTTGTTCCACAGGCCATAGAATTCATCATTCCCGGCGATCACCGACGTTTCCACCATCTGCGTTTGCAGGCGCCCGCGCCTAGTCTTGTCGGTCTCGCGGCGGCGTTGCCACTGCAGATAGTCGAGTACGGCCATGCCATACTGCGGCCGACCAATGGCAGTTGCTATGGCGACATCCTTGAGGAGGGTATTGGGGTTTCGGTGTCTCCGGCCGAGCCGGCTCATAATCTTTAACTCTGCTTCGCGGAACGCAGAAAAGAGCAGCCTCTCGATCTGATTCATCGTGCGGAACCTCGAGGGGACGAAGTACTCTCTTCTCGCAAAGAAGGCGCGGCCTATGTCGATGGCCAAAGGCTGGATGCGCGAATAGGTTTTGGGGTGCAGCCGAGCCGGATAGGCGAACCATCGTATGATCTGGTAGACGTGCTGAGCGGTCAGATGGCGCGTTGCATTGTCCCTCAGGATGGTTAAGACACGGACACAGATTGATTCGTAGAGGTGCCGCTCGACCGTGTCGAAGCGAGCGCGGCATAGCCCGAGCGTCAACATAAGATACCGAAAATCCTTAAATGGAAGGCTGCCCCTTCGGCTTTTGTCGTTCGGCGGGAGGTCCTGATAAGTGGTCTCAAGCGTGCGGCTGATCATCTCGAAGACTTGGGGTGCTGACACCAGCCTCGCTCGCCGAAAGCCGACATAACACAGCGCATCAAGGCTTTCCTCTAGGTCTTTCAGGATTTCCCTGGTTGCCGGATCGAGCGCATCTTCCTTCCGGCCGAGAATCTCGGCTACCGTATTGTCGATTAGATCGGCGACGTCCTGATGTCGGTCGTTGCTACGAGTCGCCAGGACTGCAAAAGGCAGAACCGACTTACGGCACCGAATATCGAGGAGATCGGTTGAGAAAGGCCTTTTGGTTGGCTTCCCGTCGGCGATCCAAGTCGCGAGGCCCTGAAAAAACTCGGCCACGGCAATGTCGGTTACTGTTTGCGCTGTCTGAGGCATCAGGATCCTTTCAGGCGGCTTGGGTAATCTTCGCTAGTTTCCGCAGCCCTATTGCCAGATAGGACGCCGCCGATCAACAATTCATGCGCGCGGTCGCGCAACTCCTGCCAGAGGGCTCGGCTCGCCGCGAAATCCAGAGTTTAAACAGATTCTCATGAGCATCGAGAAATCTCCGGAGCCGAATCTGTCGCCGCCCAACACATCGGGTGCTCAGCTACACAGTGATTGCTCCTACGAAAGGTGCGCGTTTGGAGGACTTGCCTAGTTTTCGCCACTGGTTATTGTCGTCATCATTCGGCGCAAGACGGGTGCTCCTGTGATGAGAAGGTCCGTTTGGCACCACCGCCTTCAGACTAGATCGCGGCCAAGACCAGATGAGAACCGCCGGCGGAAGAGTGTTGCCAACTTCCGACCGGAATCTACTACGATGAAACTACAATTGTCGGACGCAAAATATGTCATACCAACCATTCAAAGTCACACAGGCTCACCTCGATTTTCTTCGAGAGAATAGAATTTCGCATTCGACCAACGACGACGACGCAGGCTGGCTAAAGGTCGGAGCGATCTACAAGCCTGCACGCGAATGTCTCCTCGAACCCTATACGTGCCAACGTGTTGGCCCCTATTTCAATTCGATGGGGGCTTTCAGCTACAGCCGCTCACTCTTCGCAGGGCTCGCGACAATTGGTCGATATTGCGCAATCGGAGAGTGGGTGAGGGTCATGTTGGCGTCGCACCCGATGTCGCGCGTAGGGATGTGTGGTTTTGACTATGCCTACGCCTCTCCCTATAAAATGTTTGCCGATGACAGAGGCGTCACATTCGAGCGGACGCCTGTGATAGAGAGCGACCCAATGATCGAAATCGGTCATGATGTCTGGATCGGTAACGAAGCGCGCCTAGCGCGCGGCATCAAGATCGGGACGGGGGCGGTGGTGGCGGCCTTTGCCGTCGTCACCAAGGATGTAGAACCCTACACTGTCGTCGCAGGAAATCCGGCTAGGCCCAAAAAGCGACGTTTCTCAGACGAAATGTGCGAGCAACTTTTGGCTTCAGAGTGGTGGTGCTATGCTTTCACTGACTTTGTAGGGATGGATACCCTCCATCCCGAGCGGTTTCTTGACCAGTTCGGCGAAGCCGTTAGTTCCGGGGTGATCAAGCCGTTTGTCACTGAGAAGATCAATCTGCACCGAGAGTTCGCGCGCGTTACTGCGGAGCAGGAATCTCGTTCGAACGTTCCTGCGCCGCAGTATTCGAAGAAGAGGCCCGGGACGTCATTTCTGTCTGGCCTGAAGAAGTTCTATGGCCGCTCCTGACTGCTGCGCTCCCCTTTGTGGGGGGCGATTAACCAACTCGTTGGATTCCTGCCATAGACGGTTGGGCGGCAGGTCCAAGCAGCGCCCAAATAATCGACCGAGCCGTAGATTGCGCTCGTTCGGAACGAGGTGAAGAGCCGAGCGCCGTTTGCGGAAATAGCTCGACCCCGGGGAGATCAGCGCCGCCCACTATTTGACTCCCGCCCCATCCTCGGTATACCTTCTCCTCAAATTGGCTTGACCACCTGACGACCTGATTGGAAAGTCGACGCGATGGTGTCATCGATGTTCACGGTCATGGAGACACGGCGGCTCTATCGTCAGGTTGCGGACCAGATGCGCAGCCTGATCGAGCGGGGCGAGTTGCCGGCAGGTTCGCGGCTGCCGGCCGAGCGCGACCTCGCGCAGCGCCTCGGTGTTTCGCGTCCGACGATCCGCGAAGCCCTGATCGTGCTCGAAGTGGAAGGCCTGATCGACATCCGCATGGGCTCCGGCGTCTATGTCGCCGCCCGAAAGGCGCAGCCCACGGGTGCACCACCGGAAGATTTCGAAGGACCCTTCGAACTCCTGCGCGCGCGCGCGGTGGTGGAATGCGCGGTCGTCGAGGAGGCCGCACGTCTCGCGCGGCCCGAGCACGTCGCGCTCCTCGACCGGAACCTCGAAGAGATGGCGGCGGCGATCGACGACCGGCACCGGGCGCTGACGCTCGACCGGGAGTTCCACGTCATTCTTGCCAGCATCATCGCCAATGCGACGCTCAACCGCTTCGTCGGCAGCATGCACGACATGCGCATGACGCCCTATTTCGAGAAGCTCGCGAGCTATTTCGAGAACCGCCGGACGTGGCAGGCGGCGACGGAGGAACACCGCGCGATCCGCGACGCGATCGCAGCAAACGACCCGGCCGCCGCGCGCGCGGCAATGCGCGCCCATCTGCAACAATCCGAACTCCGGCTTTCGGAAAGCTTCGGGGAAGATCATATGCCTGACGCCGCAACTGCGACGGGAGGACAGGCCGGAGGACTTTAACGACACGTTTCAGCGACTTCAACTTGGGAGGAGAAGAAGATGAAGTTCAGACTGACGATGCTACTTGGTGCGACTGCTGCAATTCTCGCCTCGGCGATCACCGCCAACGCGGAAACGGTGCTCAAATGGGCCCATGTGTACGAAACATCAGAACCCTTCCACACAGAATCCGTGTGGGCGGCGGAAGAAATCGCCAAGCGCACGGACGGGCGCTACAAGATTGACGTCTTCCCGGCTTCCCAGCTCGGCAAGGAAGCTGACATCAACCAGGGCCTGAAGCTCGGCACCGTCGACATCATCATTTCCGGTTCGAGCTTCGCTTCGCGTGAATATCCACCGATTGGCGTCACTTACTATCCCTATACCTTCCGCGATCCGGCGCACCTGATCGCCTATACCAAGAGCGACGTCTTCAAGAAGCTTGCGGCCGGCTATGAGCAAGCCTCCGGCGGCAACCATATCACCGCCGTCAGCTATTACGGCACCCGCCAAACCACCTCCAACCGGCCGATCGCGAAGTGCGCCGACATGGCCGGCCTGAAGATCCGCGTTCCGGACGTTCCGGCCTACCTCGCAATGCCGCGCGCCTGCGGTGCCAACACGACACCGATCGCGTTTGCCGAAGTCTACCTCGCGCTGCAGAACGGCACGGTCGAGGCGCAGGAAAACCCGCTCACCACCATCGAGGCGAAGAAGTTCTATGAAGTCCAGAAGAACATCAGTCTCACTGGCCACATCGTCGATCACCTCAACACGGTGGTGTCCGGCATGCTGTGGGCGAAGCTCTCGGACGAGGACAAGAAGATCTTTACCGAGGTGATGCAGGAGGCCGCCGAGCGCAGCACCAAGATCATCGAGGAGCGCGAAAACGCGCTGGTCGAAAAGTTCAAGGAGCGGGGTCTCACCGTGACCGAGGTCGACAGGTCCGACTTCGAGAAGACCGTTATGGAGAAGGTAAGCTTCGAGGAGTTTGGCTACGACAAGGCCGACTGGGAAGCCATCCGCGCCGTGAAGTAGGCCGGCATGCCCATCGCGTCCGGTGCAGTGTCGCCGGGCGCCCTACCCCTTCCAGAAATCGGCGGAGTTCTCCGATGAACGAACGACAGCACGCCCAGGCCAGCGTCGAGGAAATGGCGCATGCCTTCGAGGAGGATGCCGGCCCGGCAGACCTCTCTTCCTATGCAGCGGAGGACTGGCTCAACATGGCCGTCTTCTGGCTCATGGCGGCCTGCGTCTTCCTGCAGTTCTTCACCCGCTATGCGCTGAACAACAGCCTCGCCTGGACCGAGGAGATCGCCGCGAACTGTCTCGTGGTGATCGTGTTCCTCGGCTCGGTGATGTGTGTTCGCATGGCACGGCACATCCAGGTGGACCTTCTCTACCGCTTCCTGCCGCCGGGGATCAGGCGGCCGCTGCAGCTCCTCGTCGATTTCATCGTAATCGGCTTCTTCGCCTACACGACCTGGCTGATGTGGCGGTATATCGCTATCGTCGGCAACGAGCGGATGGTGACGGTCAACCTGCCGCGCGGCTATGTCTTCTACACCGTGTTTGCCGCTTTCGCGCTGATGCTGGCGCGCGCCGTACAGAACTTCGTCAAAGACATGATCAACGAAAAGACCGTTCGCGAACAGGCGAGCGAATCCGGCATCGAGGGGATCTGACCAGTGCTGCTGCTTATCGGATCCTTCCTCGCCCTCATGATCATCGGCACGCCCGTTGCCGTCTCGCTCGGGGTCTCCTCGCTCCTCTACCTGCTGATTTCCGGCGTCGCACCAGACATCATCGCCGCCCAGCGGATGATTGCCGGCGTCGAGAGCTTCCCGCTGATCGCCGTCCCCTTCTTCATCCTCGTCGGCAACCTCATGAACATCGCCGGCGTCACCGGCCGCATCTATCACTTCGCGCTGTCCCTCGTCGGCTGGATGAAGGGCGGTCTCGCGCAGGTCAACATCATCGGCTCGGTGGTCTTCTCCGGCATGTCCGGAACGGCGCTCGCTGACGCCGCCGGCATCGGTACGATCGAGATCAAGGCGATGAAGGACCACGGCTACCCCGTCGAGGCCGCCGTTGGCGTCACCGCCGCCTCCGCCACGCTCGGGCCGATCTTCCCGCCGTCACTGCCCTTCGTCATCTACGGCATGATGGCGAACGTCTCGATCGGCGCGCTGTTCATGGCCGGCATCCTGCCGGGCATCGTCATGACGGTCCTGATGATGCTGACCGTCGTCATCTTCGCCCATCGCAAGGGATGGGGGTCCGATACGCCGTTTGAGCTCAGGAAGCTCGGCGCCGCCTCGCTGGAAGTCGGCATCGTGCTCTGCTTCCCGGCGGCGGTCTATCTGCTGGTTCTTGCCGGTCTGTCGATCAATATCGCCGTTCTCATCGCCCTCGCCGCGCTCATCGCACTTGACTGGTATTTAGATTTTCACGCGGTCATGGCCCTGATGACGCCGGTGCTGCTGATCGGCGGCATGACCATGGGCTGGTTTACCCCGACGGAAGCCGCGGTCGCTGCCGTCATCTGGTCGCTCTTTCTCGGGCTTGTGCGCTACCGCACCATGACCCTGCGTACGCTGGCGAAGGCGAGCTTCGACACGATCGAGACCACCGCCTCGGTGCTCTTCATCGTCACGACGGCGTCGATCTTCGCATGGCTTCTGACCGTCAGCCAGGCGGCCCAGCTCTTCTCCGACTTCATGTTCTCGCTGACGGACAACTGGTGGACCTTCCTCATCATCGTCAACGTCCTGCTCCTGATCGTCGGTGCCTTTCTCGACACGATCGCCGCGATCAGCATCCTGGTCCCGATCCTGATGCCGATTGCCGCGCGCTACGGTGTGGACCCGGTCCACATGGGTCTGATCTTCACGCTGAACCTGATGATCGGCCTCCTGACCCCGCCGGTCGGCATGGTGCTCTTCGTGCTGTCGCGAATATCGAAGCTGTCGATCGAACGGACATCGATGGCGATCCTGCCGTGGACGATCCCGCTATTCGTGGCCCTGTTGCTGATCACCTTCATCCCGGCGATCACCCTCTGGCTGCCGACCGAACTCGGTCTGTTGCGGTAGGGGTCGTCGGAATGCAGACACGGTTCGCGCGCCTTTACGGCCGTCATGATCTCAAGGTCGAGGAGGCGCCGCTTACGCCGCCCGGGCCCGGCGAGGTCCTGCTGAAGATGGCGGCCGGCGGCATTTGCGGATCGGACCTCCACTACTACCAGGACGGCGGCTTCGGCCCCGTCAGGGTGCGCGAGCCGATCATCCCCGGCCACGAGGCTGCGGCCCATGTCGCCGCCCTCGGCGCCGGGGTCACCGGCCTGTCGATTGGCGATCTCGTCGCCGTCAACCCGGCCAGGCCCTGCGGCGCCTGCCGCTTCTGCCGGGAAGGATTTCCGATCCACTGCCTCGACATGCAATTCATGGGAAGCGCCATGCGCCTTCCGCACGCGCAGGGCATGTTTCGCGACTGGCTCACCATGCCGGCACACCAGTGCCTGCCGGCGGGCACGCTTGTCGGCCCGGACGAGGCGGCGTGCGCCGAGCCGCTCGCCGTCTGCCTTCACGCGGCTGCGCAAGCGGGTGACCTCGAGGGCAAGCGGGTTCTAGTCACGGGCGCCGGCCCGATCGGGGTCCTCACCGTCGCCGCCGCCCGGTACGCCGGCGCCGGGGAGATCGTCGTGACCGACCTTGCCGACGCCGCGCTCGACCGAGCGCTCGCGATGGGCGCGACCCAGGCGGTCAACGTCCGCCGCGATCCTCACCGACTCGCCGCCTTTGAACGCGACAAGGGCTGTTTCGACGTCGCTTTCGAATGCTCCGCCGCCGAAGCCGCACTCCGCAACGCCATCGCGACGGTCCGCCCGCGCGGCACGATCGTCCAGGTCGGCGTGACCGGCGACATCACCCTCCCCCTCAACGCGCTGGTCGGGAAGGAGCTGCGGCTCGTCGGAACGCAGCGCTTCGACCGCGAGTTTGGGCTGGCCGTCGACCTCATCGCCGACCGGCGCATCGATGTCCGGCCGATCATTTCGCATAGCTTCCCTCTCGAGGACGCGGTCGCGGCCTTCGAGCAGGCCGGCGACCGCTCGCAGGCCTGCAAGGTCCAGGTCACCTTTTTGCCCTGAGGCAGTCCCAATCACGGCCGGATTTTGCGGTGACGGCGGAATTCAGGCCGCAGATTTGCGGCCGATGCAGGCCACCCATGCAAAATTTGATCTCCTGTTTTTTCGGCGAATGCCTAAATAGAGGGCGTCAGATCGAAGGACAAATGCTATGAAAATCGGCAGTGCAATCACCGAATACTTCCGCCTCCGCAAGGCCTATCGCGAACTCTCCCGTCTCGATGATGCGTCCCTGAAGGACATCGGCGTCTCGCGGTCGCAGATCCGCCAGGTCGTCTTCGGCCGCTGAGGCGAAGAGGCCCGGCGACGGGCTGACCAAAATTGCCGGCTGCATGCCCCCATCCCCGGCATACGACGAAAACCCGGCCATGGCCCTGAGAGCCAGCGGCCGGGATATTTTTTTGAAGTGTCGCCGAAACGGCTTGGGCCTCCCCCGCCCGTCCCCTTTTGCCATCCCGACCCGGCGCCCGTTCGCCCCCTTGTCCCTGCGGCATTCGGCCTCACAGGCTTCCGCCCGTCGCCTTTCCACTCATCGGCAGCCGCGACGACCCGTCGAAACCGGCACCGTCGGCAATTGTGGACAGCGCGAACCGGGCCAAAAACTCTTCCGCGAACCCCTCTTGCTTTGTCAGAATTCAAGTCGTAGCGTCGGCGCACGTGCAAGTATTAGCTGTCTTCCCCAAAAGGAAGCCAGCTTATTCAAGCATTTACGAACGTCAAAACCCCTGGGGAAGACGGCTCCTCAGGGCTGATCAACTGACGAAACAATAGGGGAAATAACAATGAATGCTTCAATCAGGCGTACCCTCAAGGCGGTTCTGCTTTCCAGCACGCTGCTTGCCATGACCGCCAGCCTCGCTTCCGCCGAAACGGTCATCCGACGCGGCAATGGCGGCGAACCGCAAACCCTCGACCAGGCGCATATTTCCATCGACATCGAAGGCTTCATCGTCCGCGACTTGTTCGAGGGCCTGACCATCTACAACCCGAAGGGTGAGGTCATTCCGGGGGCTGCCGAGAGCTGGACGATTTCGGACGATGGCACCGTCTACACGTTCAAGCTCCGCGAAGATGCCAACTGGTCGAACGGCGATCCGGTGACCGCCGATGATTTCGTCTTCGCCTGGCGCCGCATGGAAGATCCGAAGGAAGCCGCCGAATACGCCAACATCCTCTACCCGGTGAAGAATGCCGAAGCCATCAACACCGGCAAGGCCGCCGTCGATACGCTCGGCGTGAAGGCCGTCGACGCAAAGACCCTGGAAGTCACCCTGGAACGCCCGACGCCTTACTTCCTGCAACTCGCCTCGCACTACTCGGCGTTGCCGGTCAACCCGGCCGTCGTTCAGAAATTTAGTGCGGAATGGACGAAGGCCGGCAACATGGTCTGCAACGGCGCCTATTGCCTCACGGAAAACGTTCCGAACGACCACATCACCGCCGTCAAGAACGACAAGTATTGGGATGCGGCCAACGTCAAGATCGACAAGGTGATCTACAATCCGTCCGAGGACCAGTCGGCGACCGAGCGCATGTTCGAGGCCGGCGAGTTGGATGTCGTCTATAACTTCCAGACGGACCAGAAATCGTTCCTCGAAGAAAAGCTCGGCAAGGACCAGGTTCTGGCAAGCACCGACCTCGGCACCTATTACTACGTCTTCGACACCCGTCACGAGCCCTTCAGCGACGTGAAGGTCAGGCAGGCGCTGTCGATGGCCGTCGATCGCGACTTCCTCGCGGAGAAGATCTATGCCGGCGCCCAGCTCGCGGGCTATTCCTTCGTTCCGCCGGGCATGGAAGGCTATACCCCGGCCGCGCCCGAGTGGGCCACTCTGGATCAGCTCGACCGTGAAGACAAGGCCAAGGAACTGCTGAAGGAAGCGGGTTACGGCGAGGGCGGCAAGCCGCTGAAGATCGACATTCGCTACAACACCAACGAAAACCACAAGAAGGTCGCGACCGCGGTCGCCGACATGTGGAAGGCCGTCGGTGCGGAGGTCACGCTGCAGAACCTCGACGTGAAGTCGCACTATGCCTACCTGCAGGAAGCCGGCGCCTTCGATGTCGCACGTGCCGGCTGGACGGCCGACTACGCCGACCCGGAGAACTTCCTCAATCTGATGGTGTCGAGCAATACGAGCTTCAATTACAGCCACTGGTCGAATGCGAAGTATGACGAACTGATGAAGGCCTCCTACACGGAACGCGACCCGGCCAAGCGCATGCAGATCCTCCATGACGCCGAGCAGATCGCCATGGACGAACAGGCAAACGCGCCGTTGATGGTCCACGCCTCGACCTGGCTCGTCTCCCGCAAGGTGAAGGGCTTCGAGATGAATGCCGTCAACGAGCACCTGACCAAGTTCCTCTCCATCGAATAAAGCACATGCAGGACAGGCGGAATCCGGGACGACCGGTTTCCGCCTCTTCGCGTTTTTGCGCGTAGGCTGGAGGAACCCTCCGGCTTGTCCTGCTGTTTCCGGTTTTCAGGAGAGAGCTATGCTGTCATTCATCCTGCGACGACTGCTGTCGTCGATACCCACGATCTTTATCGTGATCACCCTTTCCTTCTTCATGATGCGGCTGGCGCCCGGCGGCCCATTCAACCTGGAGCGACCGCTCGAGCCGCAGGTCCTCGCCAATCTCAACAAGGCGTTCCTGCTGGATCAGCCATTGCCGGTGCAATACCTCCATTATCTCGGCAACCTCCTGCACGGCGACCTCGGACCGAGCTTCGTCTACCGGGATTTCACCGTCGGTGAGTTGATCGCCAAGAGCCTGCCTTACTCGCTGATCCTCGGCTCCTGGGCACTCGCCGTCGGCGTCACGGGCGGCATCATCCTCGGAAGCTACGCCGCCGTGCGGCAGAATTCGGCCTTCGATCATCTCGTCATGAGCTTCGCCAATATCGGCATCACCGTGCCGAGCTTCGTCGTCGCCCCCATTCTCTCGCTGGTCTTCGCCGTCATCCTGCGTCTTGCGCCGGCAGGCGGCTGGGGAGACGGCGGGTTCAACAATCTCGTTCTGCCGGTGATTGCGCTCGCCCTGCCGCAGCTCGGCATCTTCGCCCGTCTCACCCGCGGGTCGATGATCGAGATGCTGCGGGCCGACCACGTTCGCACCGTGCGTGCCTACGGCCTTCCCGCACGCAGCATCATCGTCGTGCATGCGCTGCGCGGCGCCCTGATGCCGGTCATCTCGTATTTCGGGCCGACGGCCGCCGCCGTCCTCACCGGTTCCGTCGTCGTGGAAACGGTGTTCTCGCTGCCCGGCGTCGGGCGCTATTTCGTCCTCGGCGCCCTCAACCGCGACTACACGCTGGTCATGGGAACGGTCGTTCTCATCTCCGTCTTCATCGTGGTCTTCAACCTGATCGTCGACATTCTCTATGCGCTGCTAGATCCGAGGGTCCGCTATGAGTGAACCACACATCCAAACCGGATCCGCGGCAGCTCCCTTCGAGACGGAGGCGCGAGAGGGGCTCAGCCTCTGGAAGCTGGCCCGCATCCGCTTCCGCCGGAACACCGCCGCCATGCTCTCGCTCGGCTATCTTCTGCTGATCGTCGTCTTCAGCTTCGGCGGGCCGATCTTCTGGCCGCATCGCTACGACGCGGTGTTCACGAGCTACGTTGCCGTGCCGCCGTCGCTCTCGCCGTACCCGCAGGAGGCGACGCTTGAACAGGTCATGACGAAGGCGGTCGAGCGGGCGCGGGTGAGCCTGAACGCCTTCGACGTGTCGGGCTCCACCTATACCGCCACGATCTCGTCCGACAAGGCGATCGACGAGCGCGTCCTGCGCTATCTCGACCGCCCGGACGAATTCGACGGCGCGGCGCTCCAAGAAACGCGGGACGACGGCAAGACCCTCGTCGTTACGGGCAGGGTCAACGGGCAATATTTCCCCTTCGGGACCGACCGCAACGGTCGCGACCTCCTGCCCCGCGTCATGCTCGGCGGACAGGTCTCGATCGTCGTCGGCCTGCTTGCGACCTTCGTGTCGCTGGTCATCGGCGTCACCTACGGCGCGACGTCGGGCTTCATCGGCGGGCGCGTCGACAACGTCATGATGCGGTTCGTCGAGATTCTCTACTCGCTGCCGTTCATGTTCTTCGTCATCATGCTTGTGGTGTTCTTCGGGCGCCATTTCGTGCTGATCTTCGCGGCGATCGGCGCCATCGAATGGCTGGATATGGCCCGCATCGTGCGCGGCCAGACCCTGTCGCTCAAGCGGCGCGAATTCGTCGAGGCCGCGCGTGCCATGGGGCTTTCCAACTGGCAGATCATCCGCCGTCACGTCATCCCGAACACGATCGGCCCCGTCGTCGTCTTCGTCACGGTGCTCGTGCCCAAGGTGATCCTGCTCGAGAGCTTCCTCTCCTTCCTCGGGCTCGGGGTGCAGGAGCCGATGACCTCGTGGGGCACGCTGATCGCCGAAGGCACGGCCAGCATGCAGTCCGCATCATGGCTGCTGATCTTCCCCGCGATCTTCTTCGTAAGCACGCTGTTCGCGCTCAATTTCGTCGGCGACGGCCTGCGCGACGCGCTCGATCCCAAGGACCGCTGACGATGACCAAAACGGATATGCTGCTGCAAATACGCGACATGCGGGTCTGGTTCGACACGCCGCTCGGCAAAGTCGAGGCGGTCAAGGCCATCAGTCTCGACGTCAAACGCGGCGAGACGCTGGCGATCGTCGGCGAGTCTGGCTCCGGCAAGAGCCAGACCATGATGGCGATGATGGGCCTGCTCGCCGCCAACGGCTCCGCCTCCGGTTCGGCGAAGCTCGACGGCGCCGAAATCCTCGGCCTGCCGCTGAAAGGGTTGAACCACATCCGCGGCGAGCGGGTGACGATGATCTTCCAGGAGCCGATGACGTCGCTCGATCCGCTCTACAAGATCGGCTACCAGCTCGCCGAACCGATGATCCATCACAAGGGCCTCTCGGCGAAGGAGGCGCGGGCGAAGGCGATCGAGCTGCTGAAGCTCGTCAAGATCCCCGACCCGGAACGTCGCATCGACTCGTACCCCTACGAGCTTTCCGGCGGCCAGCGCCAGCGTGTGATGATCGCCATGGCGCTCGCCAACGATCCGGAGCTTCTGATCGCCGACGAACCGACGACGGCGCTCGACGTCACCATCCAGGCGCAGATCCTGGATCTGATGCGCGAGCTGAAGGCGCGGATCGGTCTCTCGATCATCTTCATCTCGCACGATCTCAACGTCGTGCGGCGGTTCGCCGACCGCGTCGCGGTGATGAAGCTCGGCGAAGTGGTCGAGCAGGGTCCGGTCGAGGCGATCTTCTCGAACCCGCAGCACGACTATACGAAGATGCTGCTCGCCGCCGAGCCGACGGGCCACAAGGACCCGGTTCCGACCGACTCACCGAGGCTGCTCGAGGGTCGGAACGTCGCCGTCACCTTCACCGCCGGCGGCGGCTTCCTCGGGCGAAGAAAGCTGGAAGTGAAAGCGGTCCGCGACGTCAACATCACGCTCCGCAAGGGGCAGACCATCGGTATTGTCGGCGAATCCGGCTCGGGCAAGTCCACCCTCGGGCGGGCGCTTCTCCGCCTCT
Organism: Ciceribacter azotifigens; assembly: GCF_048159625.1. Lineage (NCBI taxonomy): Bacteria > Pseudomonadati > Pseudomonadota > Alphaproteobacteria > Hyphomicrobiales > Rhizobiaceae > Ciceribacter > Ciceribacter azotifigens. Next base: position 47,719 of record NZ_JBLQTA010000022.1, read on the forward strand.
TCGACAGCGACGGCCGGATCATCTTCGACGGCCAGGACATCTCGAAGGCGAGCCCGCAGCAGATGCGCGCGCTGCGCCGGCAGATGCAGCTGGTCTTCCAGGACCCGTTCGGTTCGCTGTCGCCGCGCATGACCGCCGGCCAGATCGTGACGGAAGGCCTGCTCGTCCACGAGCCGCAGATCAGCCGTGCCGAGCGCGACCGGATCGCCGTCGAGGCGTTCAGGGATGTCGGCCTCGACCCGGCCTCGCGCAACCGCTATCCGCACGAGTTCTCGGGCGGCCAGCGCCAGCGCATCGCCATCGCGCGCGCCATGGTGCTGAAACCGAAGGTGCTGGTGCTGGACGAACCGACATCCGCGCTCGACCGCTCGGTGCAAAAGCAGATCATCGAGCTTTTGCGCGATTTGCAACGGAAGCACGGTCTTTCCTATCTCTTCATCAGCCACGACCTCGCGGTCGTGCGGGCACTCTCCGACTATATCGTCGTGATGAAGAATGGCGTGATCGTCGAGGAAGGCGAAACCGCGGCGATCTTCGACGCGCCGCAGCAGGCCTACACGAAGGAACTGATGGCCGCGGCCTTCTGAGAGGTGCATGAACTATCGCTGACGCCGGCGGCTACAGCGCCGGCGTTGGCAGATCGATGACAATGGAGGGCTCCCTGACCTCCACGGAGGGAGGTTCGTCAGCCCTTTGCACGCGGGCTGTTGTTGCCTGGATCGGAAACATCGTCCGAAATCGCGCAGACGGTCTCCAGGAGTTCGATCGTCATCGCCTGCGCCTGCTTCGGAACGTCGGAGAAGCGCTCACGATAGCGAAGGCTCATCATCACGATCTCCGCGAACTACGGGTCCATACGGGGGATCGGTCGCCGATACATGACGCCGATTGACGCTCAGGTGTCCTGAACGGCATGGCGCAGTCCAGTCTGCGATGTTCCTGCTCCTTCGAGATCATCGAGGTGCGCAGCGCAGATCGCGGCGGCGGTTTCCTGCAACAGCGTCACACGCTCGACCAGCCAGGCCAGTTCCTCGCCGGTGATTTCGTAGTCGCGCGAATAGCGGGCATCGACATAGGCCCGGTCGAGGCGGGCGAAGTACCGGCGGGCAAAACGGCTCTCTCTTGGCCAGACGGCGGTCAGCGTGGGTGCTGCCCTCTCCGCATGCGTTCGGAGGCAGGCCAGCCTGTGGGATTTCGGGCTATGGCGCGTCAGGACCTGCAAGACTACGTGATAGAGCCGTTCAACGGTCTGATGCAGATCGAATGCCGCTTCGTTGTCGTAGCCGCGTGCCATGGCCTCTTTCGCCAGTGCGAAGCGACGCGCGGCAATCGGGAACCAGTGCTCGAATTGCCGGCGCGCTTCGGCTTTGACGGCTTCCGGGTCCAGTGGCTTCGGCGTGACGAGCGGAAAACCCGGCGCCTCGTAGAGCATGATGCCGTCGCGGGCGATGTCGACGAAGAAGGGCCGGCCATGGGCGAGCTGGTCGTTGAGGTCCATGATCGAATGAACGATGAAGTTGACCGGCGTTGCCAGATGCCGGGTGACCGTCAATTCCCGTTGTATGCGCTCCGTGGCTCGATACCAGTAACGCGGATCGGCAAAGGTCTTCGTGCTGACGACGACGAGCAGGTCAAAGCTGGAACGATCATCGCTCTTGCGATCCTCGCCCCGATCACCCCGCGCATGGGAACCGAAGAGAACAAGCTTTAGGATACGACCGCCCTTCCTCTTGACCGACAGCTTGCCCCTTTGCGCGTCCTCGAACTCTTCGAAGAGGATTCGAGCGACCCGTTCCAGTTCGCGACGCTTGTTCCGGGGAAGATGGCCGAGGCGTTCGGTTAAGGTCACCTCCACCACAGTCCCCCGACCGGGCTGCTCATAGCGTAGCGCGGTCGGCCCCATGCCTCCCTATGCGCGCGAGGTCATCAAGCGCCGAGCGGATCTGCGGCCAGGGAAACTCGGAACCGTCTTCCAACACTTTGCCTTCGCGCAGCACGGCGTTGAGCTTGGCCGCTACACCGGCCAGCGATGATGCGGGTGTAGCGGCCATGGCGTCGAGCAGGTCCGACGCCCGATCACCGGCGTCCCGCTCGGCCCGCACGGTGGCCGAGTAGCCGATTTCCCGGTCGGCGCTGTCCCATTGCGACTTACGAGCCGCGAACTCCGCCTCGGCCTTCGCGCAGGCTGCTGCCTCCTCGGGCGCGAGACGGAGCACATCATGGATCGTCTCGCGGGAATAGGCCGCCACAGGTTCGCCGTCGGACAGTTGGATGATCGCAAAGGGAAAGCCGATGGTTTCCGCGAGTTGCCGTTCGAGGCCTTGCTGCCGGCGGCAAAGCCGTTCTGTGAGACGGTGGGCATCCTGCCATTCGCGCCAGAGTGCCAGGACCGGGTCGGCGGATGATTCTTCCGCTATCGAACCGCCGGCGAAGGCGCTGGAGCCCCACGCTCCCATTGCGATTGCGGTGCCCGCCAGCATCTTCCTGCGGGTGACGAAAGGCAAAGTCGTGGTATCGTCCGAATCAGCCATTGATCCGAGCTCCAATCAGCTTGGGTTGTGGTCAGGCTGAGTGGAGTGTTCCCGCACTCCGCTTAGCCGCTTGCATGAGCCAAATTATATCACAGGCATAATTTGGCGGCTCTACAAATTATGTCAAGGTAATAATTTTGATAACAGAAGAGCAAATCCGAATGGCACGAGCGGCACTAAAGTGGGGTGTCCGAGACTTGGCCCGCGAAGCTCACGTGACAGCAGCGACCATCACACGTGTTGAAGCGGGCAAATCGGCGCACGCTTCCACGCTAAAGGCCATCCAATTAGCGTTTGAGGCCGCCGGCATCGAGTTCATCCCGGAGAACGGTGGCGGTGCGGGCGTGCGACTGGCAAAGAAGATTACCCGCTAGGGCCTAGCTTTTTCCGCCCTTTGTACACGGCAGTACGATGACGGCTAAGTGCCGATCGCAAAAGGATAATTTCCTGTCCTGACTGGATCATGGGCAGTCAGAGATATCCAGCAAGAGGCGGCGCCGCCATGCCTGTGCCAGACCGCATCATCCGCCTGAACACCGTGCTTTCCCGCACGGGCCTCTCCCGCTCGACAATCTACCGCAAGATCGCGGACGGCACGTTTCCCGCCCAAATCAGGATCAGCGTCAACGGTGCGGGATGGCGGGAATCGGACATCGATCGCTGGATCGCAGATCCCGTCGCATGACGGCCTCGCAATGAGGTCTAATCTCCAATGACGATTGATCGCGGAGACAGCGACAAACAGAAGACGGTATCCGCCTCTCGTTGCACTATAAGACCTCCCACGGCTTCGGAGCAGCTTGAGGAGCTCTGAGGTATCCTTGGCCCTTTCCCGGCAGGCCGCCGAAACACGACCCCAGCACATGGATCGTCACAGACGACTGGCCCGATTCCGTTCCCGTCGCTGAGGCCCAGATCGAGGTCTTCGAACGATGGTTCGGCGATCTGTTCGATGAACTCTTCGGCTCATCCGATCCTTGATGCATCCGGCAATATGCCGTATATAATCTTGTCAAGGAGATCAGTCATGCCCAGACCCGCAAGTGAAATCGAAACCGCCCGCCTTGAGGCGCGCGTTCCCGTCCATGTCTATGAGCAGATGCAGCGAGCGGCCAAGCTGCGCGGCATGACGCTGACCGGCTATCTCATCGCCACGGCGGGCGAGGATGCCCGCCGCACAGTCGAGGAAGCCGACGTGCTGCGTCTGGCGACGGAGGATCAGGTGCGCTTTGCAAAGGCACTGATTGATCCGCCCGCGCCCAACGCTCGTCTGGCCCGCGCAGCGAAGCGTCATGCCGACCTGATCGCGCCCCGGTGAGTGCAAGGTTCGCGATAGAGGCGCTGACCAAGGCCCACCAGCGCAAGACGTTTTCGTGCGGCAACGAGCGGATAGACCGCTATTTCCGCGAGGCCGTCACGCAGGACATCAAGCGCCGATATGCGACCTGTTTCCTCGCCCGAGACCTTGAGGCTGACCGGGTCGCGGGCTTCTACACGCTCTCATCGAGCAACGTCCCGTTGATTGCTGTCCCCGAGCCGCTGGCAAGCCGATTGCCGCGCTATCCGACCGTCCCGGCCGTGATGATCGGCTGGCTTGGACGAGACGAGTCCTATGCCGGGCTCGGACTCGGCGAGGCGCTGCTGTTCGACGCCATCAGGACGGTCGCCGAAGCTCCGATAGGCGCTCACGCCATATTCGCCGATGCCATCGACGCGAAGGCCGCCGCCTTCTACGCGGCCTTCGGATTCGCGCCGCTGACTGATCGGCCACATACGCTGTATCTGCCTGTTGCGACGGCACAGCGCCTTTTGTCGGGAGAAACCCCATGACAACTTCCAACGACGGCTAATCTCAGCCTCGGGTGAGGTAGCGCGCCGCGCTTTATCTTCGCGTCTCGACCGCGCGGCAGGCCGAGCATGATGTCTCCATTCCCGCAACCCGAAAGTCATGCCCGCGCGTGTCGTCAGTGGCCCGACCATGCTGACGGGGCTCATCTATTGCGCCAAGTGCGGTGGGGCCATGACCACACGCACCGGCAAGGGCGGATGCTATCGCTACATGCCTGCTCGACCAAAGCGCGTCTGGGACCGACTGCCTGCGAGGGTATGACCGTGCCGATGGAAAAGCTGGACGACCTGGTTGCCGACCACCTTGAGAAGCAGCTGCTACGACCTGAGCGGCTGGAAACGATCCTTGCCGCCGTCCTCGACCGGAGAGATGAACATGCCGAGCGCCGCCGCGAGCATATCGCCGAACTCAACAAACGCTCTGCCGAATCGGACTTGACGCGGCTCACCGCAACCGGACCGATCCCCGTCTGGATCGTTCTCTCTGGCCCATGCCCGTGGCGCACCACACGGGCCCGCCCGTCGGCAAGGCGCTCATCGGCCATCGCGGCAAGAAATGCCTCGGCGTCCGCCTCCACGGCCTGAGCCAGAAGCCGGCGCGCGCCTTCGCGCAGTACCGATGTCAGAGGATCATCGAGCGTGTCGGGATGCGGAAAGGAAACAACTCTGCTATCTGTCTTCATGGCGTATCGCTCTCTCGCCCTGGCGGCGGCGACATGATCTTTCCGTCGAACCGCGTTAGGATCATGGTGGCGACCAAGGGCGATGGTCGCCTCGCTCATTGAGACCTGCAAACTCGACGGTGTCGATCCGCGGGTCTATCTGACCGCTACGCTCACTGCCATCGTCAACGGCCATAAGCAGAAGCAGATTGAGGGTCGATTGCCGTGTAATTATGCGGCGGCATTCCACGTGCACAAAGGCAGCAGCTAGCCCGAGCTGGATTAGAGACGAATCTGGTCGACCGCGCCGCCCTTATCGGCTTCCCAGGTGTTCACCATGGCAAGCACTTCATCCAATGGCTCATCAAGGTGCGATGTGGTGCAAAGAATCCGATCAGGCCGTGAGCCATCCCCAGTCACTAGCCAATCTATTTTCTCCTCGATAACGTCGGAGCCAGGCCCGAATATCGCTAACAGCGAAACGCCATCGGCAAGACATCTTTCCACGAAGGCCTCCAGGACAGCTTCGTCCGATACCGGCGAATGTAAAACGAGCTTTTGGGCGAGAGACATGGGTTAACGTTAGACCGAGACGGCGATAACTGCAATTTGCTGATAGTTTCCCGGTCGTCGAATCCAAATCTGCCGACAACGTGAGAGCAGCACATCGCTTACGGTTTTTGGCCTACCAAACGATTTGACGACTAGAGTTCCTCCCCTCACTAGGGAGTGATCAGGACCTTATATTTCGGTCCATCATCTCCGTACATCACGGCGCCGTCGATCAGAATGATATGCGGATCGCTCAGCCGCTCAAGCTCTGATGACTGATGCCGAAACTCGTAGTGACAGGTCGGACACTTCGGATTTGCTCCCGGCACAAATCTGCCGCCGCACTCGCAATCGGGAAGTGACGATGCAATGTTGTGCAAGACCTCCAGACTTGCGCCGTGTCAAGCGAACCGAGGAATTGACCCCCTTGCCGAATTGAAGAACTGACCCCTTCATTGGTTTGCGTTTTCGTTTGTTTCGAGCGCCGGTCCGGCCTTCTGCAGAAGGCCGGACCGGCGCTCGAAACAAACGAAAACGCAAACCAATGAAGGGGTCAGTTCTTCAATTCGGCAAGGGGGTCAATTCCTCGGTTCGCTTGACACGGCGCAAGTCTGGAGGTCTTGCACAACATTGCATCGTCACTTCCCGATTGCGAGTGCGGCGGCAGATTTGTGCCGGGAGCAAATCCGANCGAATGGTGATCACTGTCGAATGGTGAAGCAGGCGATCGAGGATCGCCGTGGCGACGACGGAGTCCCCGAAGACGCTGCCCCATTCTCCCACCGAGCGGTTGGAGGTGATCAAGATCGAGCCCTTTTCGTAGCGCCGGGACACCAATTGGAAGAAGAGGTGAGCGGCGTTGGCCTCGAAGGGAAGATAGCCCAGTTCGTCGATGATCAGCAGTTTCGGCCGCGACAGGATCGTCAACTGCTTGTCGAGCGTGCCGTCGCTGTGGGCCTTGGCCAGCATCGCCACCAGCGTCGCCGCCGTGACGAACTGCACGTTGTAATTCTGACGGATCGCCTCGCGGCCAAGGCTCACGGCCAGATGGGTCTTTCCCGTTCCGGGCGGGCCGAGGAACAGGACCGTGTCGCCGTGCGCGATCCAACGACACGTCGCCAGCTCCCTGATCTGCCCTGGGTCCAGCGACGGCTGCGCCTCGAAGTCGAAGCCGTCCAGTTCACGCACGAAGGGGAACTGCGCCAGCTTACTCGACATCGAGATGCGCCGCTCGTCGCGACGGGCTATCTCGCGCGACACCAGGAAGGCCAAAGCCTCCCGTAGAGTCATCTTCGAACGGGCCGCCTCGTCCAGCAGCGTGTCGAGCTGGTCGCGGATCGCCGTCAGCTTCAGCCGATCGAGGGTCGCGATCAGCACATCGTGGTCAATGTTCGCCATTACCATCCTCCCCCAACAACCGCTTCGTATTCCGCGAGCGGACGCAAAAGGGCGGGAATCGGAAGTTCGACGGGTGCGGCAGCTCGCGCCAGCCCCTCGGCGCCAGTCACACCGACAAAATGCGCCCGGTCCACGATCCGTTGTCGCCGTCCCCCGCACACGGCATGATCGGCCACCACTTGGCCAGCATGCCGGATGATGACACGGCCCGCCAGCACTACGACCTGCACGCTCTCGCCGATCAGGCGCCAGGGCACCGAGTAGCTGTTCGTGTCGAGGTCGATCGCGCAATCCGACTGAACCTTTCGAACCAGATCCCGCAATTGTCCAAACGGAGCCCGACCGGACAAGGGGCGGAGCGCCCTGGCTTCGTCGGCAAAGCGTTCCGCCGGCGCGACACCTGTCGTGCCGTGCTTGCGCCGGTCGGCAACCTCCCGCGTCCATCGATCCAGGTGCGCTTCGAACTCAGCCCAGCTTTCAAAGCGGCGGCCGGCGATCGCGTTCTTCTTGACGTAGCCGACCCCACGCTCGTCCTTGCCTTTCGTACGTGCCCGATATGGCGCGCAGGCCCGAGGCGTGAAGCCCCAGTACCGGGCGAAGGCATGGAGGCGCGCGTTGAATCTCACCTCCCGCGTCACCGCATCATGATGCTCGACGAGCGCCTTAGCATTGTCGATCAGTACTTCCGCCGGAACCCCGCCAAACCGCAGGAAAGCGCCTTCCATCCCCTCGAACCAGTCTGCCTGGCGTTCCCTGAGCGAGGCGCGCGTATGCAGGCGGCGCGAGTAACCCAGCGTTCCAACGAACAGGTGAATCCGAATACGCTCGCCGCCGATCCAAACCTTCGTATCGCCAAAGTCGATCTGCATCTGATGGCCCGGCGCCGTCTCAAAGCGGACCGTCGCACGCTGCTGCGCCTTCAATTCCCGCCGCCACTGCTTCACCCGCAACTCGACAGAACGAAGCCCGATCACGATCCCATGTTCGCTGGCCAGCTCCTGCCGGATGACATCGGCGTTGCCCTCGTGGCGGAAGAAACGTTCGCGAAGCCAGCCGTCCAGACCATCGAATGCAGTGCGCCGGGCAGGCTGTTTGAACGGTGCTGATCCGCCGTCCCGAACATACCGGCGGACCGTATTCCGGGCGCATCCGAATTCCTTCGATAAGCGTTTGGTGCCCCAACCAAGCTCATGCAGCCGCAACATTGCCACCACCTCATCAGCCTGAAGCATATCCCCATCCTGCATTGTTCGTGACAATGCAGCATGCGCGGAAATCTCGATCGTCATCTAATCACTCCTCGTTTGCACACGAGGGGTCTGTTCTTCGCTTCGTTAGGGGGTCAGTTTTTCATTTCGCCCGACACGCCGTTCCAGCTGAGGGCTTGGTCTTTCTCACGAAGAATTGCATTGCTACAATCAGAACAATAAAAATGCGGGCACATCTGGCTCATCCCAGATGATCTCCATGCTGGTATTTCCACCGCGCAATTGGGGCACATAAGCTTTCCAACGCCGGCATACTCGACCGTTTTCATCTTAGATTTTCCATGGATCGTTATGGCTAAATGCCTTAACATAGCCACTCGAAGCACTGAGGCAATAACACCAAAGTGGACCGCATGCCTGTATTGGGCCCACCACGGGCATGCGCTCGCGTTACGCCGCCGGATAATCCCACGGTAGGAGTTTCTTAATCCGGCTCTGTTTGTGTCCTTTGACGATGGCTGCGAGCGTGCTGGTCAAATAGGCCTGCGGATCAACATTGTTGAGCTTGCAGGTCTCAATGAGCGAGGCGATCATCGCCCAGTTCTCGGCTCCCGCGTCATGACCAGTAAAGAGTGCGTTCTTGCGATTGAGCGCTATCGGCCGGATTGTTCGCTCGACGCTGTTGTTGTCGATCTCGACGCGGCGTCGGTCAGGAAGAGCTTCAGGCCATCCCAGTATTTGGCGATGTAGGCCAAGGCCTCGCCGAGAGGGGACTTCGTCGCGACACGGGGCGGTGATGGACGAGCCAGCTCTGCATGTCGGCGACCAAGGGCCCTGATCGCTCCTGACGCCTAGCGAGACGAGCATCCGCATCAAAGCCACGCAATTCGGCCTCGATCCGATACAGATCACCGATCCGCTTCACGCCCTCCTCGGCAGTAGGTGCGGTTCCGTGGTGAGTAATCTCCACCAGCTTGCGACGAGCATGCACCCAGCAATGGGCAAGCCGAATGTCCGGGTCGACACGGTCAGGTGCGATCAGTCTGTTGTATCCCTGCATAGCCATCCACCTGCGGGATGCCGGAAAAGCCCTGCAATATCCGTTCGGCACGAATGCCTCCGCGACCAGGAGCATAGCTGAACGCGACGCCCGGGGGAGCGCCGCCATTCCACGACAATCTCGGCACGTGAGACTGCCTTGACCGTCGGTGGCTCCGCAGTAGGTGGATCGGCAACCACTGCTGCGAACTCCACCGCATCGATGCGTCTCACGGCGGCTCCGCCGCGTCGTGAGAACCTCCAGTGTAGTTTCCATGGAGAAACTCCCTTGGTCATCCATGGAAAGGGGATCACAGATCACGCGGCTGCGGACAATGTGGGGGCAGAACACCGGTTACGGTGAACCTGGAGTTTGCAAGGTCGATAACGCGTGCGGCCTGGTCAAACAGGTCGTCCCATCTGCTCGTGCGCGTGGGCACCTACGCCGCCCGCGCCAGCGGAGAACTTCCGCGCCAATTCGGAGGCAATCCTTGGAACGACGCACATCTCGTCCAGGAACGAGTACTGGAGGCCCTCGTCAACTTCCGAAAAGAAGCAGAATACCGATGGATCGAAAAGATCGACGCTGGCGGGATCAGAAATCTTCGACGCCAGTTGCTCAGCCGACAGCGCCGTCCCGTAAGGGGCGTTGACAGTGGCCAGAACCTTTACTGCAACAGCCGACATATTTCCGGACTGCATAGCTCTTTCGACTATCTATATAACGTCACAGAGCCGGGGAAACAAGAAATCCGCTGCCTCGTGCCTTTGGCCGCTCCCTGGGACCGTCCGATCTCCGCACCAACACTGGTCGATGCTGCGTAATCTTCATTCACACCGACGCCCTTCCCATCCGATCCTTATCGGGTTATGTTCCTAATTCGTTCCACGAGCGCGGGGGCTTGCCTCAGCGCACGCGAACGATGACGAGGAAATGCGGCGGCAAGGTCAACTCACGGAAAACACGGACGCACCGGCAAGACACCGGCGCGCCTGCGGTGTTGCTCTCTCCGCCACGCCGGCGACGTGTGGTGGCACGTCTTCGCGCATGAGGAGACAGAGTTTCTGATGAGCCTTGCCTATCTGGAGAAACTGAACGACCGGCAGCGTGCCGCAGTCGAGCATGGTATCGGCGCGCCCGGATTGCCCGGACCGCTCCTGATCATCGCCGGCGCCGGCTCGGGAAAGACCAACACGCTCGCGCACCGCGTCGCCCACCTGATCGTCAATGGCGCCGATCCGCGCCGCATCCTCCTGATGACCTTCTCCCGCCGCGCCGCATCGGAAATGGCCCGCCGCGTCGAGCGCATCTGCCGTCAGGTCCTGGGCGACAAGGCCGCCATCATGACCGACGCGCTCGCCTGGGCCGGCACCTTCCACGGCATCGGGGCGCGGCTTCTGCGCATCCACGCCGACCAGATCGGCCTTGCCGACGATTTCACAATCCACGACCGTGAGGACAGCGCCGACCTCATCAATCTCGTGCGCCACGAGCTCGGCCTCTCGAAGACCGAGAGCCGCTTCCCGACCAAGGGCACCTGCCTTTCGATCTATTCCCGCGTGGTGAATTCGGAAACCTCGATCGGCGAGGTGTTGAAAGCGCATTACCCCTGGGTCGCCGGCTGGGAGGAGGAGCTGAAACAGCTCTTTTCCGCCTATGTGGAGGCCAAGCAGGCCCAGAACGTGCTCGATTACGACGACCTCCTGCTCTACTGGGCACAGATGGTGAGTGAGCCGGAGCTTGCCGACGAGATCGCCGGCCGCTTCGACCACGTGCTCGTCGACGAATACCAGGACACCAACCGGCTGCAGGCGGCGATCCTGCTGGCGCTGAAACCGGGAGGACACGGGCTGACGGTCGTCGGCGACGACGCCCAGTCGATCTATTCGTTCCGCGCGGCGACGGTGCGCAACATCCTCGATTTCCCGGACGCCTTCTCGCCGCCGGCCCATGTCGTCACGCTCGACCGCAACTATCGCTCGACGCAGCCGATCCTCGCAGCGGCGAACGCGGTGATCGGCGAGGCGCGCGAACGCTTCACCAAGAACCTCTGGAGCGACCGCGAGGCCGAGGAGCGCCCGGTGCTGGTGACCGTCCGCGACGAGGCCGACCAGGCCCGATACATCGTCGAGCAGGTGCTCGAAAACCGCGAGCGCGGCATCGGGCTGAAACAGCAGGCGGTGCTCTTCCGCTCGTCGAACCACAGCAGTTCGCTCGAAGTCGAGCTCACCCGCTCGAACATCCCCTTCGTCAAGTTCGGCGGCCTCAAATTCCTCGACAGCGCCCATGTGAAGGACATGCTGGCGGTCTTGCGCTTCGCCCAGAACCCGCGCGACCGGGTCGCGGGCTTCCGCCTGCTGCTACTCCTGCCGGGGATCGGCCCGCAAACGGCCGGCCGCATCCTCGATACGATTGCGGCCGATCCCGAGCCGCTCGTGGCGCTTGCCGAAATCCCTGCCCCGCCGAAATCGGGCGCGGACTGGCCGACCTTCCTCGACCTGCTGCTCGGGCTGCGCAAGACCGGGCCTGGCTGGCCGAACGAGATCAGCGCGGCGCGTGCCTGGTACGAGCCGCATCTCGACCGGATCCACGAGGACGCCGAAACCCGCAAGGCCGACCTGCTGCAGCTCGAGCAGATCGCCGCCGGCTATGCCAACCGCGAGCGTTTCCTCACCGAGCTCACCCTCGATCCGCCGGACGCCACCAGCGATCAGGCGGGCGTTCCGCTGCTCGACGAAGACTACCTAATCCTCTCGACCATCCATTCGGCCAAGGGGCAGGAATGGCGCTCGATCTTCATGCTGAACGTCGTCGACGGCTGTATTCCCTCCGACCTCGGGGTCGGCACCACCGCCGAGATCGAGGAGGAGCGCCGGCTCCTTTATGTCGGCATGACGCGCGCCCGCGACAGCCTGACCCTCGTCACGCCGCAGCGCTTCTTCACCTATGGCCAGAACGCGCAGGGCGACCGCCATGTCTATGCCTCGCGTACCCGCTTCATCCCCGCACCGATGCTCGGCCTCTTCGAGGCGAAGAGCTGGCCGATCGTCCCGACCGCGGCCGGAGAACGCAGCACGCGACAGGTCCACGTCGACGTCGGCGCGCGCATGCGGGCGATGTGGAAGTAGGGGGTAGCGGGGCGCTGAGGTTACGCCTGATATAAAGGCTTTGCGCCGCGATCTCCGGTTCCGCCGCAGGCCCGCAGAGCAGCAAACAATGGTTGGTATCGGTCGTACCCGCGCTTCAGTTCGCTCTAGCGGTCACCGAATGCCCGAGCTTCTCCAGATGTTCGACGCAGATTGCCTCGATCTCCGAGATCAACTTTTGGGCGCGTTCGAGGAGCCAGATGAGCGCTTCCTCGCTGATGTCGTAGTGCTTCGAGTAGCGGGATTTGACGTAGGCCTCGTTCAGAATATTGAACCAGGCGACGTATTGGTGCTGATCGGCCTGCCAGACGTCGGCGAGCCGCTGATCACGGCCCTGGCAGAGGCCGCGCAGGTGCTTCAGATTGTGGGAGGCGGGACTGTAGCTGGTCAGAACGAGCAGCAGTGCTGAATAGGCCTGCTCGATTGACTGATGAAGCAGGAAAGCAGCCTCTTTGCATCTCTTGCGGCTGATAAAGAACTGAGTGCTTTCGACGAACGCCTTTGCATGCGGGAGACGCTCCTCAAAATAGTCGTTGGCAATCCTCAGGGCGTCGGCTGGCGTCCGCTGTCTCGGCTCGGCGAGTGGTTCGTCGTCAAGCTCGTAGAGCGTGATGCCATACGACGGATGTCGACGAAGAAATACTGCCCTTCGTAGAGGCCGTGTTCACCTCGCGTCTCGAATGGATGATCAGGCTGACGGGCGTCTGGATCTCCGGCAGATGCATTAGCCGGTCCTGCGCCTTGTGCCAGTAGGCGGCGAAATCCGTAAGCTTCTTGTTGTTGACGATGATCAGCAGATCGTAGTCGGACTTATAGCCCTTCTTCGTGTGCGGTTCGTCGAGCCGGGTTCCGCGGGCGTAGGATCCGAAGAGAATGATCTTCAGGACGCGGCCGCGCTTCTTGAAGTCGGCCGTCCCCTCCTTGAGCGTGTCCTCGAAGTCCTCGTGCAGCACCTCGACGATGCGCGCGAGCTCGCGCTGCTTCGATGCGGGAGATGATCGAGGCTGGTCTTCATCGGATGCGGAGCGGTCCTTGAGGTCATTCACCATGCATAGCGCCGAATCCGTAGAGTGCCCATAGTGCGGAACATTTCAACGTAATGGTGCAGCAAAGTTCTCGTACAATCTTCGAGTTTGTCCGAAGGGCACCCGCACTCAGAATTCCACCCCTTGCGCGCAACCGCGGGAAGACGGTGGATGATGATGCTGTTGATGATTTCGATTATTGTACTATATTGATAGCCACAATAATCAGACGGAGCCAACCACATGGCCGCTATCAATATTGCCGGGGAGTTTGCCGGCGTTGGAACGCTCTCCGGAACACCAGAGCAAGTTCGCAGTGGACTGAATGGGCTGAAAGTCGAGCAGGTTGTCGCGCTGACGATCGAGCATGGCAGCGCGTCGGCCGCCAAGGCCCTTGCCGAGACGGTGGCTGGTCTTGCTCCGCTGGTCAGCGCCATTCTCAAGCGCCGCCAGGATGAGACGCTGAATTCGATCGTGGAAGCCTTGGTGCCGGAGGTTCCTCCGCCACATCACAAGCTTCTCGAGGCCCGTATGGTGGCGGACGCGCGCAAGGCCGTTCTGGAGAGCGGCGACTGGCTGACGGCTGCCGACGTGGCAAAGATGGCCGGGTTCAGTACCAGCAATCCTAGTGCCCAACCGAACAAATGGAAGAAGGAGCGCCAGATCTTTGCGGTGCGACATCGGGGTATCGACTACTTCCCGGGCTACGCTCTGGACCCCTCGACCGACTTCCGACCGGTGAAGGCGTTGGCAAAGGTACTCAGTACCTTCCAGGGAGCGAAGGATGACTGGGGCATCGCCTATTGGTTTGCCTCGGTCAACGGTTTCCTCGGAGGAAACAGGCCGCAGGATCTCCTCATCAGCGAGCCCGACCGCGTCATTTCCGCCGCCGAAGACGAGGTGGCGGGGGTCCTCCATGGCTGAGCGGAAAGCACGAACGGACTTTCCGCTTGTTGCCGACGCATTTGTGCCTGCCCCGCGGGAGGATCTCGACACACAGATCCGTTCGATGATCTGGCCCTTGGGGCGGGTCATTCACCGTATTCACCTCAGTATTTATTGCGGAACTGCCTTCAATCCCGGGGTCAAGGGAAACGCCAGGTTCAGCCCAATTCGAGATCGGGCCGGCGCCAGTATCCCGACGCTTTATGGTGGAACGACCTTCGACTGCGCCGCAATGGAAACGGTGTTTCACGACGTGCCATTTGCACCGGGACTGAAGACGTTCGATCAAACAAGGCTGGCCGGACAAGCCTATTCGACGGTGATACCACGGCGAGATCTTGTACTGGCCGACCTAAGTTCGACGGCCCTGAGGTCACTTGGATTGCGCCGCGGTGATCTCATCGACACCGAAAAGGATCGGTATCCCGGGACGCGAAAGTGGGCAGAAGCAATCCACCAGCAGTGCCCGACCGTCGACGGCTTGTGCTGGGTCTCACGGCAGGACGACCGCGCCCGGGCGCTTGTTCTGTTTGGTGATCGGATTCCCGCGGATGACCTCCTCCTTGCCACCGCGACGCGAAGCATCCTCGAAAATGTTGATCTTTTTACCAGTCTGCTGATCCTGGCGGATCGCATTGGCGTTTGCGTTGTATAGATCCTGCTGCCTTGCCAGCGCAACACGGCGGCCTCCCGTTCGAAGGCCCAGTTGTTCACTCCAAGAGCCGACAGCGAGCACCCTGACGCCCTGGGGCACTCATTTGACTACCTCACGTTCCAAACCGTCATTCTCAGGTTTTCCTGCCGGATCAGAGGCAGTCATATCCGCAAAGTTGCCGACGGTCGCTTCGGCGCCGTTCTCTAGCAACAGGCGCACGACGGCGTCGTGACCGGTCTCCGACGCGTACATGAGCGCAGTTCGCCCGGTCTTGTCCTGCTGATTCACGTGAGCGCCCCACTGGATCAGCTTCCGGGCGACGGATGCATTGCCTTCGGATGCGGCCAGCATCAGAGGCGTGTAGCCGGAGGTCGT
This sequence comes from Ciceribacter azotifigens, assembly GCF_048159625.1. Lineage (NCBI taxonomy): Bacteria > Pseudomonadati > Pseudomonadota > Alphaproteobacteria > Hyphomicrobiales > Rhizobiaceae > Ciceribacter > Ciceribacter azotifigens. Next base: position 63,103 of record NZ_JBLQTA010000022.1, read on the forward strand.
AGATGCGTTCGCTGTAGAGCGACAATCTGGATGAGATCAGCGCGACAATCTGGA
>NZ_JBLQTA010000023.1:0-56313 GCF_048159625.1 Ciceribacter azotifigens
TAGGGCGTGAGCAGCTTGATGCGCTCGGCCCATTTTTCCTTCGCCATCGAAGAACCACGTAGCCGAAGAGGGCGACAATCGGAACTGCAACGGCCAGCGGCATCAGGCTGCGGCGCTGAACAGACGGGAGCCTCATCGTGCCGCCTCCGTCATGACTTGTGTCGGGGAGATCTTCTCCACGCGAACGACGATCATTTCGTCACCTCGATTGCGCGCCGGTAGAGCGCGAAGACACCTGGAGCGCTCTCGCGGATGAACTCGACATTTCCGGCGAGCAAGGACTGCATCACAAGTCCCTGGATCGTGCCGATGAAAAGCGCGGCCGCGGCTCTCTCGTCGAGTGATGCGGGGAATTCGCCGCATTCCTTTCCCTGAACGAGAAGACGACGAAGGCGCTCGCCGTATCGCTGGATGAGTGTCTGCGCCATGCGCTTGGCCAATGTCTGCTCGCCGCGTTGCAGTTCTCCAAACAGCATCCGCGGGACGCCCGGATGATCCGTGATGAACGCGATGTGCGTCATGAAGGCCGCCTCCAAGGCAGCAAGCGGAGAAGCAGCGGCGGAGGTGGACTTGTCGATCCGGGCGAGCAGGCGGTCGGAGACCCACGCCATGACCGCCTCGAGAATGGCGTCCTTGGAGGGGAAGTGCCTGAACAGGGCGCCCTGCGTCACTCCCATTCGCTTGGCGATCGCGCCCGTCGTGATGTCGCTCGGATTCTGCTCCGCGGCTAGCTCGACGACGGTTTCAATCGTCACCTCGCGTCGCTCCTCGGCGGAAAGGTAAGCCGGTCGAGAGGCCATGCTCAAACTCCAAAAGATAGTAAGTGATTACTATCTAATCGCTCACTGCAATTGTTGCAAGGGTTCAAGCCAAATTTCGTGCCGAGATCGAGTGGTACGCGGACCGATGGCCCCGTCGCGGCGGGATCCGTCGTGCGCCTAGCGTCGGAGGGAAAGCCTCGGCGACAACGTCACAATCCGCTCATGGTTCTCGCCGGCATCGCCAAGCGCGCGCAAGGCGAGGCTGGCTGCCGTCCGGCCGATCTCGCGGCGCGGCGAGTAGGAAGTCGCGATCGCCGCGGGCAGGGCATCGGTCAATTCCAGGCCGTTGAATCCGGCGAGCAGGATCGTATCGGGAACGGAAATGCCCTGCTCGATGCAGGCGAAGAGCCCGCCCGCCGCCATATCGTCGTTCGAGTAGTAGATGCAGTCGAGGTCCCCCGTTTCGGCGAGCAGTGTCATTGTCAGCCGCTTGCCCATAACTGGCGAGGAGCCCTTGTCGCCCACCTTTTCTACCGTAAACCGCAATCCGGCCTCGGCCAGTGCGCGCTCGAACCCTGCCTTGCGCCGGCTGGCACGCTGGTCCCTGTCGAGCCTGCTGCCGACATAGCCGAATTTTCGCCGCCCTTCCCCGAGGAGGGCGCGACCCATCTCCTCGCCCGCCGCTGTGTGTGAGAGGCCGACGCAATAGTCGATCGGCGTGCCATCGGTGTCCATGATCTGGACGACCGGAATATCGGCCTGCTTCAGAAGCTTGACGGTCTCTTCCGGCTGGTCGAGGCCGGTGACGATCATTGCGGCCGGGCGCCAGGAGAGCATGTTGCGAATAACCTCACGTTCCTTGCCGGGGTCGTAGTCGGTCAAACCGAAGACGGCCTGCATGCCGGTGCCTTCGAGGGCTTCGCTGATCCCTGAGAGCACTTCCGGGAAGACGATGTTCGACATGCTGGGGACGACGACGCCGATGAGGTTGGTGCGCCTGGAGGAGAGCGAGAGCGCCAGTCTGTTGCCCACATATCCTACCTGGTCGGCGGCCTGCCTTACCTTGACGACCGTATCGCTCGAAACGTCGGACGCGCCCCGGAGCGCGCGTGATGCGGTCATCTTGGAGACTCCGGCCGTTGCGGCCACTTCTTCGAGAGTGGGTCTTCTCATACTGGATCCTACCGGCCATCCCGCCGACGCCGCAGTGATGTACATGTCGCGGCGGGCTCAGCGAACCGAACCCGCGTTGACAAGAGCGACTTGGTCGCCCTAGGTTGGCGGTATCGATACCGGTACCGATAACGGTGCCAACGAAGGAGTGCAAGAGAGCCGCTGCCTGAGCGCAGCATTCTCGCGGCACGCGGTGAGAAGAGGAGGCGGGCCCCGACAGGACGAAGCTCCTTCGAGCCCGAAAGGAAGAGCCGACAGCAGATTTGAGGGAGGGGAGCCGCGAATGCATGTTCTCGTGATCGGTGCCGCCGGGATGATCGGTCGCAAACTGGTCGAACGGCTTGCCGGCTCGCCCTCCGTCCTCGGCAGCGATATCGAGCACCTGACACTGGCTGACGCTATCACGCCCGCAGTCCCCGAGGTGCTGCAATCGGTCACGGCGGCGCTCACGGTTGATCTCGCGGACGCAGACACGGCGACGAGACTGACCGAGGGACGACCCGACGTCATCTTCCATCTTGCGGCGGTCGTCTCCGGTGAGGCGGAGGCCGATTTCGACAAGGGCTATGCGGTCAATCTCGACGGTACGCGCGCGCTTTTCGAAGCGATCCGAAGAGAGGGGCGCCGTGAGCCCTATCGTCCACGGGTGATTTTCGCATCGTCCATCGCCGTTTTCGGTGCGCCGTTTCCCGAAATCATCGGACAGGACTTCTTCGCGACACCGCTTACCAGCTACGGAACGCAAAAAGCGATCGCCGAATTGCTGCTCGCCGACTATTCCCGCCGCGGCCTCTTCGACGGCGTCGGCATACGCCTGCCGACCATATGCGTTCGTCCGGGCACGCCGAACAAGGCAGCCTCCGGCTTCTTCTCCAACATCCTGCGCGAGCCGCTTGCCAGCAACGAGGCCATACTGCCGGTCAGCGACGATGTCCGTCACTGGTTTGCCAGCCCCCGCTCGGCGGTCGGGTTCTTCATGCATGCCGCGACGATGGACACCAGCCTCATCGGTCCGCGCCGTAATCTCACGATGCCCGGGCTTTCGGCAACGGTCGGCGAGGAGATCGAGGCTCTGCGGCGGGTCGCCGGCGACAGGGCCGTTTCTTTGATCCGCCGCGCGCCGGACCCGCTGATCGCGGGAATCGTCGCCGGCTGGCCGAGCAACTTCGACGCGAGCCGCGCGATGAAGCTCGGCTTTCGGGCGGAAACCACATTCGACGAGATCATCCGCATCCATATCGAGGACGAGCTTGGAGGCCGACTGCCGTGATCGCCGTACGCCGGTCGCCCTGGCACCGGCACTGACAGCATGCCGGCCGTTCCGGGGCGCAGGAGTTGAGGAGCTCCACGTCGCGCGAGGAGGGGCAGGAAAGACAAGAATCTGACCGACTGCACTCTGGGAGGAGACGCATGGCCAATGTCCAGTTCGCCGAGGTACGAAAGTCCTTCGGCGCCTTTCCCGTCATCAAGGGCGTCACCATCGACATTGAGGATGGCGAGTTCGTCATTCTCGTCGGCCCATCCGGTTGCGGAAAATCGACGCTCCTGCGGATGCTCGCCGGACTCGAGAACATATCCGGTGGCGAGATCCGGATCGGCGGGCGCAAGGTGAACGACCTGCCACCGAAGGAACGCGACATCGCTATGGTGTTCCAGAACTATGCGCTCTATCCGCATATGACGGTTGCCAAGAACATGGCGTTCTCGCTGATGCTGAACGCCTCGCCGAAGGAAGAGATCGACCGGCGTGTCAATTATGCGGCCGGCATTCTCGGCCTGACGAACCTGCTCGACCGCTATCCGCGCCAGCTTTCCGGCGGCCAGCGCCAGCGCGTCGCCATGGGCCGCGCGATCGTGCGGGACCCTCAGGTCTTCCTGTTCGACGAGCCGTTGTCGAACCTCGACGCCAAGTTGCGCGTCGCCATGCGCGCCGAGATCAAGGAACTGCACCATCGGCTGAAGACGACGACGGTCTACGTGACGCACGACCAGATCGAGGCGATGACCATGGCCGACAAGATCGTGGTGATGCATGACGGCCGTGTCGAGCAGATCGGCTCACCGCTCGAGCTCTACGACTACCCGAATAATCTCTTCGTCGCCGGCTTCATCGGTTCGCCCGCCATGAACATGATCAAGGGCACGCTCGATCGACAGAACCCGCAGGTCTTCGTCGCCGCCGACGGCACGCGCCTGCCGCTGTCGAAGCCCTTTGCGGAAGCCGTGGGCAAGAGCCTCGTCTACGGCCTGCGCCCGGAATACATCCGACTCGACCGCGACGGCATGAAGGCGGAAGTCGTCGTCACCGAGCCGACCGGCTACGAAACGCAGATCATCGCCAGGTTCGGCGGAGAAGAGATCACGTGCATCTTCCGCGAACGCCTCGATGCGAAGCCGGGCGAACCGATCGGCATCGCCATCGACCCGGCGCACGTCCATCTCTTCGATGAAGAAACCGGCATGCGACTTGCCGGATGACACCGCAAGGCCGTGCCCGTCGGAAGGAACGCCGGGCGCGGGGAGAAGCATGAAACCGCGGCAATCGCCGAGGGGACAGGCAGTGTCGCGTGACCAGCGTCCCGTACTTGGAGGAGGAGCATTCATGACGATCAAGAGAAGAACATTCCTTGCCGGCACGGCCGGCCTCATTGGTGCCGGCGGTCTTCCGGCGTTCGGACTCCGGCCGGCCCTTGCAGCCGAACCCACCTATACGCCGGAGGCGGGTGCCAGCCTGCGCCTCCTGCGCTGGGCACCCTTCGTGCAGGGTGACGAGGAGGCATGGCTCGCCAATACGAAGAAGTTCACGGAGGCGACCGGGGTCGAGGTGCGTATCGACAAGGAAAGCTGGGAGGACATCCGGCCCAAAGCCGCCGTTGCCGCCAATGTCGGGTCGGGGCCCGACCTCGTGATGTGCTGGTTCGACGACGCGCACCAGTATCCGGACAAGCTCGTCGACCTGACCGAGCTCGGCACCTATCTCGACGGCAAGTATGGCGGCTTCTACGACGGCCTGAAGGGCTATGCGATGCGCGACGGCAAGTTCATCGCCATGCCGCTGACGGCAATCGGCAACGCGGTCGTCTACCGCGATAGCCACATGAAGGCAGCGGGCTTCAGCGAGTTCCCGAAGGATACGGCAGGCTTCCTCGAGCTCTGCAAAGCGATGAAGGCCAAGGGAACGCCAGCCGGCTTCCCGCACGGAAAGGCGGTCGGTGACGGCAACAACTACGCCCACTGGCTGCTTTGGAGCCATGGCGGGAAGATGGTCGACGAAGGGGGCAACGTAACGATCAATTCGCCGGAAACGCTGGCAGCCCTTAACTACGCTAAGGAGCTCTATGCGACCTTCATTCCAGGCACGGAGAGCTGGCTCGACATCAACAACAACCGCGCCTTCCTCGCCGGCCAGGTGTCGCTGACTGCCAATGGCGTTTCGGTCTACTATGCCGCGAAGAAAGATCCGAACCTCGCCGCGATCGCCGAGGACATGCGCAGCACCAACTTCCCCGTCGGACCGGTCGGGAAAAGCGTGGAGCTGCACCAGACGAGCTCGCTGCTCGTGTTCAACCACACGAAATATCCCGAAGCTGCCAAGGCCTACATCAAGTTCATGATGGAAGCCGATCAGATGAACGCCTGGATCAAGGGCTCCAGTGCCTATTGCTGCCAGCCGCTGAAGGCGTTTGCCGACAATCCGGTGTGGACGGAAAACCCGATCCATGCCCCCTATGCCAAGGCTTCCGAGACCTTGCGGCCGAACGGATATGCCGGTCCGCTCGGCTATGCGTCGGCGGCCGTGATGGCCGACTACGTCCTGGTTGATATGTTCGCCTCCGTGGTGACCGGCGCGGCAACGCCGGAAGACGCCATGGCCCAGGCCGAGAAGCGGGCGAACCGCTACTACCGCGTCTGATTGTTCGTCGTTCCGGGGGCGCGGAAAATCGCCGCGCTCCCGCATCCCGATTCTTCTCTGGAGTGAAACACTGATGACGATGACGACAACGGATCCCGGTCCTCCGCAGGGCTCGCTTTGGTCGCGGCTCGGCAACAATAGGGATGTGCTCGGCTTTCTCTTCATGCTGCCGGCGGCCGTCTTCCTTCTGTGCTTCCTCACCTATCCGCTCGGGCTCGGCGTGTGGCTCGGCTTCACCGATACGCGGATCGGCCGGGAAGGCATCTTCATCGGGCTGGAGAACTACGAGTTTCTCTGGGACGACAGCGTCTTCTGGCTCTCGGTCTTCAATACGGTCCTCTATACGGCGGTCGCATCGGTGCTGAAGTTTGCGCTCGGTCTCTGGCTGGCGCTGCTTCTCAACGAACATCTGCCGTTCAAGTCGTTTTTCCGCGCAATCATTCTGCTTCCCTGGGTGGTGCCGACAGTCCTGTCGGCGCTGGCGTTCTGGTGGATCTACGATTCCCAGTTCTCGATCATTTCATGGTCGCTCATCAAGCTCGGGCTCATCGATCAGCCGATCAATTTCCTCGGCGATCCGACCAATGCGCGTATTTCGGTCATCGCCGCGAATGTCTGGCGCGGCATCCCCTTCGTCGCGATTTCGCTGCTCGCGGGCCTGCAGACGATTCCGGCCTCCTTGCAGGAGGCCGCCTCGCTCGACGGGGCCAGCAGCTGGCAGCGTTTCCGGTACGTGACACTGCCGATGCTGACGCCGATCATCGCGGTGGTCATGACGTTCTCGGTTCTCTTCACCTTCACCGATTTCCAGCTGATCTACGTGCTGACCAAGGGAGGGCCGGTGAATGCCACGCACCTGATGGCCACGCTCTCCTTCCAGCGCGCGATCCCCGGCGGGCAATTGGGCGAGGGGGCGGCGATCGCCGTCGCCATGATCCCGTTCCTGCTCGCCGCCATCATGTTCTCCTTCTTCGGGCTGCAGCGTCGCAAGTGGCAGCAGGGCGGAGGCGACTGACCATGGAGCCGATCATGAACACCAAGAGCCCTGTTCCCGAGGCGGTTCTGACCGACGACAGCCAGGGCATGTCCTATCTCAGCAGCCTGCCCCGGCGGGTCATGACGATCTACCTGCCGCTCGCCGTCTTCGTCTTCGTGCTGCTCTTTCCTTTCTACTGGATGGCGATCACGGCGGTGAAGCCGAATTCCCAGCTGACGGACTACGACAATTACAGCCCCTTCTGGGTGGTCGGTGCGACGCTCGACCACATCAAATACTTGCTCTTCGAGACGTCCTATCCGGGCTGGCTCTGGAACACGATGCTGGTGGCTGTCGCCTCGACGGCGCTCTCGCTCTTCGCGGCAGTGCTCGGTGCCTATGCGATCGAACGCATCCGCTTCACCGGCTCTCGCTCCGTCGGCTTGATGATCTTCCTCGCCTATCTCGTGCCGCCGTCGATCCTCTTCATCCCGCTCGCCTTCATCGTCTTCAAGATCGGCATCTATGATACGCGGATGGCGCTGATCTTTACCTATCCGACCTTCCTCATTCCCTTCTGCACCTGGCTGCTGATGGGCTACTTCCGCTCGATCCCCTTCGAACTCGAAGAGAGCGCGCTGGTCGACGGAGCGAGCCGTCTCCAAATTCTCACCAAGATCATCCTGCCGCTCGCGGTGCCGGGGCTGATCTCGGCCGGCATCTTCGCCTTCACGCTGTCGTGGAACGAGTTCATTTATGCACTCACCTTCATCCAGTCGTCCGAGAACAAGACGGTGCCGGTCGGCGTTCTGACGGAGCTTGTCCGCGGCGACATCTTCGAATGGGGATCGCTGATGGCTGGCGCGCTCTTCGGCTCGCTGCCGGTGGTCATCCTCTACTCGTTCTTCGTCGACTATTACGTGTCGTCGATGACGGGTGCGGTCAAGGAATGACAGCCGAACCGGTTCTCAGGCGCGTTTTGCTCGGGGCGTCTTGCCGTCGTTCGCCGTGTCGACGGACGCAAATTGCGAAGCCGGTGCCGGACGTCCGATGTGGTATCCCTGGATGCGGGCGATGCCGAGGTCCCTTGCCAACGCGCCTTGTTCCTCTGTTTCGACGCCCTCGATCAGGATGCCCGATCCGCGATTGCGGATGAGGGTCACCATGTCTTCGAGCATTGCCCGACCGTCGGCGGTATCCGCCGCATGGAGGAAGGACCGGTCGATCTTGACCGTGTGGAAATCCACGGCACGGAGCCAGGAGAGGCCCGCATGTCCCGTGCCGAAGTCATCGAGCCATAGCCTGACGCCGAGAGCCTTGAGTTCGGAAATGCTGGCAGTGACATAGGAGTGCAGTTCCATCGCCAGCCCTTCGGTGATTTCGAGGGCGAGGCGGTTGCCAGCGACGCCGCTGCGGGCGAGGATTTCGGCGACCGCGGCGGCAAAGCCCGGTGCCCGCAACTGAACGGGCGAGACGTTGACGCTCACCAGTTCCACCTTGTTCGGCGCCAGCATTTCCTCGCAGGCGGTGCGGATCGCCCACAGGCCGAGATCGTGTATCGCCCCCGTCCGTTCCGCGATCGGAATGAAGGAGCTTGGCAGGATCGGCGTGCCGTTCAGCCCGTTGAGCCGCATCAGTGCCTCGGCGGCAACCACCCTTCCGGTGTCGGCGTCCCTGATCGGTTGATAGACCAGTGAGACGAGATTGCGGGCGATGGCGATGTTGAGGAGAGCGGAGATGCCTTCGCTTTCGTCGCTGATCAGCGGGTCGTTGGGGTCGAAGATCTTCGCGCAGTGTCGCCCGCTCGCCTTGGCCCCGTAAAGCGCGCGGTCCGCTTCCCGGACCAGCATCTCCAGTTTCGTTGCGATGGTCGATCCGGTGAACGTCGCACCGACACTCGCGGTGACGACTTCGATGCCGTCCGGGCGCTGGTCGTGTTCGATCGCGAGCTCTTCCACAGCGCGGCAGATCGCATTCGAAAGCTCCTCGATATGTGCGACGCTGTTCGTGCGGAGGATGGCGATGAACTCCTCACCGCCGAATCGTCCCACCGTGCCGCCGAGGGCCTCGACCAGTCCGCGGAGCGTGTCCGCCACCAGGCAGAGACTGTGGTCGCCGTTCTGGTGGCCGTAGCGGTCGTTGTACATCTTGAAGAAATCGACGTCGATCAAGAGGACGGCGAAGTCGTCGCCATAAACTCGCCACATGTTCCAATGCTTGCGCAATTGCAGGTCGAGGGCGCGCCGGTTGTCGAGCCCGGTGAGCGGGTCGGTGTAGGAGAGCTTCAGCAGTGCCTCGCCACGCTCTGCGGCCGATTTGTGCTGGATGCGCGCTTCGAGCGCGTTGACGAAGACGTTGTAGCGCTCCCGGTTGAGCTTCCAGTTCACATAGGACGTGAAGACGAAGCAGGAGACATAGAAGAGCGCAAACGCGAACGCATAAGCGCCTTCCGGTCGGAAGCTTGTAAGCGACACGAGGAAGGCGAGCAGGATCGCTCCCGAGGCTGTGAGTGACAGGCTGAAGCGGAAGCTGAAGAAAAGATTCTCGCCCATCATGAAGATGGCACCGAAGATCATGTAGTACGAGATCGCTTCGGTGTGGGTCGTCATGAGGGCCGGATACATCCAGCCGATATAACCGAGTACCACGGCGCTGGCGCAGGTGCGGTCGAGCCATTCGGTTGCCACGTTCATCAGCCGCTGTACTTCGAAGAGGGCGAGTGCGCCGACTCCGATGGCGATGCGGGCCGCGATCGTATAGTCGGCGACGTCCGGGATCAGGATGATGTCGGGAATGGCGAAGGCGAGATAGACGATAACCGCAACCCAAAAGCCCTGCCTGACGGCGGTTCGGCGGTCTTCCTCGTCCTGCCTGCGGTAGAGTTGCCGCAATTCCGCCTCGGGCGGCAAAGTGGGGGCCTCATGCCGGTCTTCGTCTATTCCACCAGTCCAGGTGTGCCTCATGCCCCTTCTCACAGTCTCCTGCCGCTCGGCAGATTATGACCGCGCAGCTGCGCATAATCGCGTGCAATTTGCTTCAATCACATTCCGATGCAAGGTGACAGGCCATGTTCTCCAAGTCATCACTACAGAGTAAAAGGTGTTCGTGAAGATTGAGTTAAATTGAATTCTTGTACCAAAATGCTACATCTCTCTACCTCGCCTTTTTATGATTTCTCGCACTGTACAAGTTGTAGCAAATCAGGCCATTCTCGCCCGCGTAGTTAAGCCTTTGTTAAGGAGCGGAGCCTCTATGAGTCAGTTGCAAGTAGTGTTCGACGGCGAAAGCCTTATCACGCCCGAGGCGATGGCTGGAGGAGCCACGGCGGGAGACTATGAGCACTTCGACGAACAACTCGCGATTGCTCGCGGCGAGATCGCCGTCATGCTGGAGCTCGCAAGGCAGCGCTGGGAGAGGGCAGACGATCCGCGCGCCATCATCGACTACGTGGCAGGTGGGCTTCACGATATTCGTTCCCGGTTCAATCCGACCGTCTGGAAGGCGCTCGTGCCGGTGGTGCAGCGCCACCCGGTGTCGGCGTTCTTCCTCGAGGATCCGTTCACGCGCTGGTCTTTCGAGAAACCGCGCGGATATTCCGGCGACGCGCATCTTCTGGATTTCATCTACGGACATCCGGATGCCGAAGCCGAGATTGCCGCCGCCACGCCGACCGGAAAGGCCCTTTATAATTATACCAAGGACGCCTCGTCGTCGGTCGCCGTCCGCGAGCGTCGCGATCTGCTGACAAAATATGTCGATCAGGTCGCCGATGCACGGGGAGCGGAGACGGAAATCCTGACCATCGCCTCAGGGCATCTGAGGGAAGCGGATCGTTCCGTTGCGTTGCGCGAGCGGCGGCTGAAGCGCTGGATCGCGCTCGACCAGGATCCGCTCAGCGTCGGATCGGTCGCCCGCGATTTTCAGGGAACTTCTGTCGAGGCCGTCAACGGCTCGGTCCGGAGCATCCTGAACAACAAGCAAAAGCTCGGCCGATTTGATTTCATCTATGCAGCGGGCCTCTACGATTACCTCGCGGACAACGTGGCGGTGAAACTGACGCAGAAGTGCCTCGAGATGCTGAAACCCGGCGGGCTCTTTTTGTTTGCCAATTTCGCGGAGGGTATTCGCGTCGAGGGTTACATGGAAACCTTCATGAACTGGGAACTTCTCTGGCGCAACGAGGCGGACATGTGGCGCATCGTCAACGCAAGCATCGACCGCAACACGGTCGAGCCGGAGGTCTGGTTCGGAGAAAACCGCAACATCGTCTACGGCACGCTGCGACTGCGCACGTGAGGACATCCGAAACCCCGGCGCGACGGCTGCCGGGGCTCCCGGCAATCTTAAGCCTGGTTTATTCTCTGGTGCCTCACGGCATCGGGTCGAATTCAGCTATGTCCGGTTGTGCGCTATTGAAATTTGCACCCCGTTATGGAATATCGGGGTTGACTGATTAAGTAGTCGCTGCCGGTCAGCGTTCGGACTACACAGCTCGACACCGGGGGATGAATGCCGACATTCACAGCGGGTATGCGGACGGTGCGGGATTCAGGGTCAGCCAACACCGGTTTCGGAGACGTCGTCCGCCGCTCGTCGGCGAAATCGCGTGTTCGCGGCTTGCAGGCCTCGAGTGCTCTCTGCGGCGCCTCCGCTCTTGCAGGTTTATTGTTTCCCTTGGCAGGCGCGCTCCTTGCCGGATCCGATGCCGCCTGGGCTGCATGCGCCCCCGGTGCGACGGCCGCTTGCAGCGCCCCCGGCGGTGCCGGTTACGCTGATCGCAGCGGCGACGGGGGCGCCGGCAACGGCGATGGCGGCGGGGCGAGCGTCCTGGTCGGCCCCGATACGGTCGTCTTTCCAGGTGACCCCAGCTCAAACGGTGACGGAGGCGCTGGGGCTTCCGGCGAAGCCGCCGGTGGCACCGGTGGTGTTGCGGGCTTCAGGACCTTTTCCGGAACGATCTCGGTCGTCGGGGGCGTGAGCGGCTCAGGCGGAGGCGTCGGGGCCGACGGATTCAACTTCGCCTCAGGCGGTGGTGGCGGCGGTGCCGGCGTCTATTTCGGCGGTTCGGGCCTCACCGTGAGTTCAGGGGTTACCGTGGCCGGCGGGAATGGCGGTGCCGGTGGCGAGGGAACGTCCGGAATTGCTGCCAACGGTGCCGGCGGTGGCGGAGGCGGCTCCGGCATAGCGATCGTGGGCCTCGGGACCACCATCGACAACTCTGGCAATGTCGTGGGTGGCAACGGCGGAGCGGGCGGCGGCGGCGGTTTTGCCGGCGGTGGCGGCGGCGGCGGGGACGGTCTCCTGATGCTCGGAGTCGGCACGATCGCCACCAACGTCGGGACAATTACGGGCGGCACCGGCGGAGCAGGCGCGATCGGACCCAGTTGGACGAGTTCCGCGGGCACGGGCGGCGCCGGGGTCAATATGGTCGGCACCGGCGGTATCCTGCTCAACGTTGGGACGATTACCGGAGGTGCCGGCAATGGCGACGGGGTGGCCGGTGCTGGCGTTACGACCTATGGGGGTAGTATCATCACCAATGCCGGTACCATTGCCGGCGGGCTCTACAGCGATGGCGTGACACGTGCCGCCGCCATCCGCTTCGGCGGCAGCGGCAACAGCTTGAACCTTCTGACCGGTTCGGTCTTGCTGGGCGATCTCGAGCTGACGTCAGGTGCCTCTGCCACGATCGCTGCACAGAATACGGGTCTGGCGCTCGGCAATGACATCAACCTCGCAAGCGGCTCTTCGGTGACGTTTGGCGGCAGCGTGGCCGCCCTGTCTGTCTCGGGCATCATCTCCGGCAGCGGCGATCTCACCAAGACCGGTGCAGGGACACTGACGCTGAACGGCGTAAATACCTACACCGGGCTGACGACCATCAGCGGCGGCAAGCTCGTGATCGGTGATGCCAGCCATCCCGGAGCGAGCATTGCCGGCGCCGTGGCGGTCCAGAATGGTGCGACGCTTGGCGGATCCGGTACGGTCGGGACGACGACCGTGGCCAATGGCGGTGTGATTGCGCCGGGGAATTCCGTCGGGGCGCTGACGGTCAGTGGCGATCTTTCCCTTTTGTCTGGATCAATCCTCGACTACGAGCTTGGTAGCCCCGGCACATCTGCGGCAAGCCCGGGAACGAGCGATCGCATCGACGTGACCGGCGACCTGACGCTGGACGGCACGCTCAACTTGGCCCAGAGCAGCAATGCGGCAGACGGTACGGCCGGCTTCGGCTACTACCGGCTGATGACCTACGGTGGCACGCTGACCAACAACGGGCTCGTCGTCGGCACGACGCCGGTCCTGTCCGACCCGGCGGATTACGCGATCCAGGCGGGCGGCGGCAATGTCGACCTGTTTATCGCCGCGTCCGGTGACGACACCCTGCAGCACTGGCAGGGTGGCAACGGCACATGGAACGCAACCGATGACAAATGGCTCAGCACCGGCGGTGTGATCCCTGTCATATGGGCGGGAAATACTGCCGTATTCAAGAACGAGCCCGGCGGCTTCAGCGGCGGCGCCATCGCGGTTACCGGTACGCAGAGCTTCAAGGGACTGCAGTTCGTCGACAGCGGCTACCGCCTGGAAGGCTCCGGAGAACTCCTGGTGGACGGGTCGGCGCGCGCGGACGGCAACGCGGAAATCCGCGTGCTCGCGAACGAGACGGCGGAAATCGCCACGGAGATTTCCGGCACAGGCGGCATCTCGAAGACCGAAGGCGGCGTCCTGGTGCTGGAGGGGACCAACACCTATCAGGGCGGCACGCGGTTGCTCGGCGGCACCATTTCCGTTTCGGCGGATGGGAACCTCGGCGACGCCGCCGGTACGCTGGCTTTCGACGGCGGCACTCTGCAGGTGACCGGCACGAGCTACGACGGCACGGCCCGGACCCTCTCCTGGGGTACAGGCGGCGGCGGATTGGAGATCGTCGACCAGAACAACGCCTTCATTCTCTCGCAGGACATCGCCGGCGGTGGCATACTCGTCAAGAAGGGTGCCGGCACGCTCGTCCTGACCGGCGCGAACTCCTATGGCGGGACACTCGTCGCCGCCGGAACCCTCCGCGGCGACGCCGCGTCTATTGCCGGCGATATCGGCAATGCGGGGACGGTCATCTTCGACCAGAGTGCCGACGCGAGCTTCTCCGGCGATATCGCAAGCTATGGCGGCACGGGCGGGACCATGGTGAAGCAGGGCGCCGGCATGCTGACCCTCACGGGAGGCTCGTCCCTCGACTGGACGATTGACGACGGCGGCCTGACGACTGCGGCCGAGCGCTTCACCGGCGACGCGGTGATCGCCGCCGGCGGCAGTCTTACGTTCTCCCAGCAGACGGATGCCCAATATGGCGGCACGCTTTCCGGTTCGGGCAGCGTGGTCAAGAGCGGCAACGGGGCTCTGCTCTATACGGGGGACGGGTCCGGCTTCACCGGCACCACCACTGTTGCCGACGGGCTCCTGAGTATCGGCCCGACGGGCGGAACGACCGTCCTCGGCGGCACCATAGACGTGCTTGCCGGCGCAACGCTCGGCGGGTCGGGCACGATCGGCACGACGACACTCGGCGCCGGCGCGACGATCGCGCCCGGCAACTCGGTTGGGACGATCAACGTCGCAGGAGACGTGGTTTTCGACGCCGCATCCAGCTATGAAGTGGAAGTCGATCCCGCAAGCACCGACAGTGACCTCGTTCACGCGACAGGAACCGCCTACCTGAACGGTGCCAGCGTCGCCCATGTCGGCATGACCGGGAGCTACCGGCCGTTCTCCACCTACGTCATCCTGACCGCCGACGGCGGCATCGACGGTACATTCAGCGATGTCATCTCGAACTATGCGTTTCTCACGCCGGAACTCGGTTATGACGCCAACAACGTCTATCTCGAACTGACGCGCAACGACATCGACTTCGTCGACAAGGCGAGGACCAGGAACCAGAAGGCGACTGCTGCCGGCGTCGAGAGCCTGGGCCTCGGTTCGGAAATCTATGGTGCCGTCGCGATCCTGCCCGACGACGAGGAAGTGATTGGCCAGGCGTTCGACGCGCTTTCCGGCGAGATCCACGCATCGGCCAAGACCGCGCTGATCGAGGAAAGCCATTTCGTGCGCGATTCCGTCAACGAACGCCTGCAGGCCGCATTCTCCGGCGTTCCTTCATCCTCCATGCAAACCATGGCCTACGGACCGGACGGGTCGCACCCCGCGCCGGCCGATGGCGATGGATTGCTGGCGTGGGGCCACGCCTTCGGCGCCTGGGGCTCTTCGGACGGTGACGGCAATGCCGCAACGCTCGACCGCTCGATCGGAGGTTTTCTCGCCGGCATCGACGGAGCGTTCTCTCCGGACTTCCGGGTCGGTCTGCTGACAGGTTACAGCCACACCTATTTCGCATCGGATGACAGGTCGTCCTCCGGCTCGAGCGACGACTATCATATCGGACTGTACGGTGGCGGCCGCTGGGATGCTTTCCGGATCACAGGCGGATTGGCCTATACCTGGCACGACATCGGAACCGATCGCTCCGTCGCCTTCAACGGTTTTTCCGATCGTCTGTCCGCCGACTATGATGCCCACACCTTCCAGGCCTTCGGTGAAGCGGGATACCGGATCGACACTGCCACCGGCTTCTTCGAACCCTTCGCCGGCCTTGCCTATGTCAATCTCCGCACAGGTGCCTTCAGCGAAGATGGCGGTGCGGCAGCATTGGCGGCAGGCGCCCAGTCGACGGAAACGACCTTCACCACGATCGGACTGCGCGCCACGACTGACCTGGGCCTGATCACGCCGAAAGCAAGAGCTCACGGCACCCTCGGCTGGCGGCATGCCTTCGGCGACACGGTTCCGCAGTCGACGCAGGCCTTCGCAGGCGGCGACGCATTCACGGTTGCGGGTACGCCGATTGCCGAGGACGCCGCGGTTATCGAGGCCGGTCTCGATTTCGATATCGCCGCGGGCGCCAGGCTCGGACTTTCCTACAACGGCCAGATCGCGGCCGATGCCCGGGAGCACGGCTTCAAGGCGAGGATCGACGTGCAGTTCTGATCTTCCGATACGGGCCAAACGGAGAGTCAGGGTATTGCATTGACGCCCGGTCGATGTCTCAGGCGATCGGCGGCGAAGTCGACGAAAGCACGCACGCGGGCCGACACCATCCGGCCTTCGGCATGCACCAGGTGGACCGGCACGGGCTCGCGCTCGTAATCGGCAAGAACGACCTTGAGCCTGCCGGCCTCGACGTCCGCGGCGACCTGATACGACTGAAAGCGGGAAATGCCCCATCCGGCGACGGTCGCGGCAATGGCTGCATCATTGGTATTGCAGACGAGGCGCGCGCTGATCGGGACGCGGATATCGTCATTGCGGCCGAAGAGCCATTCGGAGTGGCCGAAAAGGCCGTCGCGTCCGATGATGCGGTGGTGCGCAAGGTCCTGTGGCGTTCGAGGTTCCCCACAGCGGCTGAAATACTCCGGTGACCCGCAGAGAACCTGGCGGATCGACCCGACCCGCCGTGCAACGAGGCCCGAGGCGGGCAGGGCAGCGATCCGCACGGCGACGTCCAGCCCCTCCTCGACGAGATTCGTCACGCGGTCGACGAAGACGGTCTTCACCTGCATGGCCGGGTAGTGATCGAGGAAATCAAGAACGACCGGCAACACATGGATGCGTCCGAAGAGCGTCGGCGCCGTGACGGTGAGCAGGCCGGCCGGATGGGTGAAACTGCCGGCGGCGTTCGCCTCCGCCTCGGCGATCTCTGCCAGGATGCGCCGGCAATCGGCGACATAGCCTTCACCGGCGGCGGTCAGCTTCAGCGACCGGGTCGTGCGGATGAGGAGGCGGGTGCCGATGTGTCGTTCCAGCCCGGCGACGGCGCGGGTCACGGCCGGCGGGCTCATGTGCAGCAATCTCGCGGCAGGTGCAAAACCGCCGCAGTCCACCACCTGCGTGAATATCCGCATCGCCTGCCAGCGATCCACGTCTTGGCGCTCCGATTGTTATTCCGGTTAGCGCAATAGTCTAGTTCTCGCAAAGGTAGTTATCAACATCCGGAATAACAATCATTCTGCGATCCATCGTCGTTCGCAGGAGATCCAACATGAAACTCTATTATCATCCGCTGTCCGGCCACGCCCATCGGGCACGGCTCTTCCTTTCGCTGCTCGATATCCCGCATGAGCTCCAGTACGTCGATCTCGCCAAACGCGAGCACAAGTCGGAGACGTTCCTCGAAATCAACCCGTTCGGACAGGTTCCCGTCCTCGATGACGCCGGCACGATCGTCTGCGATTCCAACGCGATCCTCGTCTATCTTGCCAAGAAGACGGGCAGGACCGACTGGCTGCCGGAAGATCCGGCCGGTGCTGCCGCCGTCCAGCGATGGCTTTCGGTCGCCGCCGGGCAGATCGCCCACGGGCCGGCACAGGCCCGGCTCGTCAATGTCTTCAAGGCGCCCTATCGTCCGGAAGAGGTCATCCCTCGTTCGCATGCGATCCTGGCGCTGATCGAAAACGCGCTCGACGGGCGGGAATGGATCGCCGCAGACCGCCCGACGATCGCCGACATCGCGCTTTACAGCTATGTTGAGCGGGCGCCTGAAGGGGATGTCGACCTTCAGCCCTATCCCAACGTCCGGCAGTGGCTCGGGCGCATCGAGGCGCTGCCGGGGTTCATCGAGTTCCAGAAGACACCGGTCGGACTTGAGGCCTGAGGGGAGATTGTCATGGACAGTCCTCCGCTCCTCCGCTCGCCCTGGCACGAGGGCGAGCTCGCCCTCCAGAGGCGCTATGGCGTGGAGACGCGCATGGACGAGGTCGGACGCCGTGTCCTGCGCGATCATCTGATCGACCAGCATCGGGAGTTCTATCCGCTCCTGCCGATGGTGGTGGTCGCCGCAGTCGACGGGGAGGGGCATGTCTGGCCGACCGTGCGGGCGGGTCACCCGGGCTTCCTCCGGGCGCCGGATGCGCGCCGGTTGACGCTCGAACTCGCACGGGACCCGGCGGACCCCGCAGACGCCGGCATGGACGATGGTGCAGCCATCGGCCTTCTCGGCATCGATCTAAGGACCCGCCGCCGCAACCGGCTGAACGGCACCGTGCACCGCAACGAAGGAGGCTTCGATGTTGTCGTGGAGCAGAGCTTTGGCAACTGTCCCAAATACATCCAGCTGCGGGAGCCCCGCTTCGCCCGCGATCCGGCACTGCCGTCGGCGGCACGGCCGGTGACCAGTGCCGGGCTCGACATGACGGCCCGACGCCTCGTCCAAGAAGCGGACACGTTTTTCGTCGGCACCTACGCAGACATCGGCGGCCGTCGCCAGGTCGACGTCTCCCATCGCGGTGGCCGCAAAGGCTTCGTTCGGGTCGGCGACGACGGCTGGCTCACCATTCCGGATTTTGCCGGCAATCGCTTCTTCAACACGCTCGGCAACATCGCGGTCAATCCGCGAGCCGGGCTGGTCTTCACGGACTTTTCGACCGGTACTCTGCTACAGATGACGGGCGAGGCCGAGCTCCTGCCGGACGACCGGGCCGACGTTTCGGTCGCCGGCGCGGAACGGTACTGGCGATTTCGCCCCAAGCGCGTCGTCCGCAGGGACGACGCACTTCCCCTTCGCTACGAGCTTACCGAATGGTCGCCGTTTGCACTGGCGACCGGTGACTGGGCGGGATGACCGGGCGCGAAGGATACCTGGCCCACTATTGGAATTGGGCGCTCTCTTGCCGACGCTCCCCAGGCTGGGCCAGGAATTCGAAGAGCAGCGCCACGGCTTCGGCGCCCGGATCGGCGTGCCCCAAGAGCTGCTTCGAGCTGAGATAGGCGGCACGGCCGGCATGGGCCTTGGCAAGCGTGGCGGTCCGGTCGGCTCCGGCGCGCGCAGCCTCGGCCGCCGCCGTCAGGCCGCTTTCAAGCGCATCGAGAGCCGGGGCGAGTGCGTCGACCATGGTGCGGTCGCCGACCTTCGCCCCGCCGATTTCCTGCATGCGCGCAAGCCCGGCCCGCAAGGCGTCCCGGATCGGCAGGCCGCTCGATGCACCGTCGCCGGCAGCGGCAAAGAAGATCGCCAGCAGCACGCCGGAAGAGCCGCCCATCGTCTGGCTAAGCTCGAGCCCTATCGCCCGGAAGAGTTGCGTGTGGTCGGAAAGCGGCAGCCTGTCCATCGCCTTGACGAGCGCGCGGGCGGCACCGGCGAGGGTCGACCCGGTGTCGCCGTCACCCGACTTGGCGTCGAGCGCATTGAGGCGCTCCTCGGCGGCGATCAGCACGTTGCAGCAGTCGGTCAGGAATTCGCGCGTCGGCCTGTGGTCCGAGGGCAGCGGCATGATCGGGGTGAGCCCATCCGGCAAGGCGACGACCGAAACGGGCCGGACGGGAGAGAGCCCCGGCCAGGCAGCGGGGCCGACCGGCCGTGCAAGTGCGGCGATGTCCTCGGCCTCTGCCGGGTAGAGCGAAATGGAGAAGCCGCGCATGTCGAGCGACGTCATCATGGCCGCCGGACCGACGACGTGGCTGATCAGTCCGCCGATGTCGGACTGGATCAGTTCATGGGCGAGGATCGACATTTCGAGAACCGACGTCCCGCCGAGATTGTTGATCAATGCGACGTGCGGCTCGTCGCCGATCGCCGACCGCAGCTTGGCGACGACGGCAGTCATCGCGGACCGGGCGCCGGAGAAGTCGACCTGCTCGACGCCGGCCTCGCCATGAATGCCGAGGCCGAGCTCGGCCATGCCTGCCGGGATGCGGTTTTCCTTCGGCGACCCCGGAACGGTGCAGGTGTCGAGCGACATGCCGATGCTTTTCGTCGCCGCAATGACCCTGCGCGCGGCAGCCGTCACCGTTTCGAGATCGGCGCCGCTTTCGGCGAGCGCCCCGGCGATCTTGTGGACGAACAGCGTTCCGGCGACGCCACGGGCCTGCGGCAGGTCCGGCAGGGCGATGTCGTCGTCGACGATCACCATGCCGACATTGAGCCCGAAGGCCCGCGCCCGTTCGGCTGCCAGTCCGAAGTTCAGCCGGTCGCCGGTGTAGTTCTTGACGATCAGGAGGCATCCGGCCGGACCGGTGACCGCCAGTATGCCTGCAAGCACCGCATCGACGCTCGGCGAAGCGAAGACGTCGCCGCAGACGGCGGCAGTCAGCATGCCGGCACCGACGAAGCCCGCATGCGCCGGCTCGTGGCCGGATCCGCCACCCGAAACGAGCGCGACTTTGGACTTGTCCCAATCCGCCCGCACGATCACACGGATGTGCGGGTAACCGTCGAGGCGCGCCAGCGGGACGGCCGCCGTTGCCAGCAGGCCCTCCACGGCCTCGATGACGACGTCTTCTTTCTTGTTGATGAACTGAGCCATGAAAACCTTCCTTAGGCGAGCCGCATGCCGTCGGCATCGAAGTAGAGTGGATCAACGGGTTCGATCTTCACAATCTCTCCGTCACGCCGGGCCGTGTGGGGTTCGGTGACGGTGACGATGGAGTGTCCACGGAAGGACAGGTGCAGGCGTGTCTGGTCGCCGAGCCTTTCGACGCGCGTGACCAGGCTCTCCTCGCCGCTGCCCTGGCGAATGTGCTCCGGCCGAAGGCCGATGCTGGCCGCACGCGGGGGTGCCGCCGGGAAGAGGTTCGCCGGCAGGACGTTGATGCGCGGCTGCCCGAGCCGCTGGGCGGCATAGAGGCTGACGGGACGTTCGTAGACGTCCCGCGGCGAGCCGAACTGTACCAGCCGCCCATGATGCAGGACGCCGATATGGGTCGCCATGGTCATGGCCTCGACCTGGTCGTGCGTGACATAGAGGAGGGTCGCCCCGGAATTGGCCTGGATACTCTTCAGTTCCACGCGCAGATCGGCTCTCAGTTTCGCGTCGAGCGAACTCAGCGGCTCGTCCATCAGGTAGATCTCGGGCGTTCGAACAAGCGCGCGGCCGATCGACACCCGCTGCATCTCTCCGCCCGAAAGCGCCGTCGCCTTGTTTTCGAGCTTGTGGGCGATGCGGAGCGTCTCGGCGACGGCCTGCACCTTGCGCTCGATTTCGGCGGGTGGGGTTTTCAGAAGCGGCGACTTCAGCGGGAAGGCGAGGTTCTCGCGCACGGTCAGGTGCGGATAGAGCGAATATTGCTGGAAGACCATCGCGACGTTGCGCTCCGCAGGCGTGAGGCCCTTCATCGACCGGCCGCCGATGAACACATCGCCGCGGTCTGGATGATCGAGCCCCGAAATCATCCTGAGCGTCGTCGTCTTGCCGGCGCCCGTCGGGCCGAGCAGCACGACGAAGGAGCCGTCGGGTATGGTCATCGACACGTCGTCGAGCGCCCTGTGGCCGGAGAAACTCTTCGTAATGGACTGGAGGACGACATCAGCCATGGTAGAGCACTCCTTCGTTTCCTTCGGAGATCAGGGCATGCCCGCGTTCGCCCGCGAAGACCGTCAGCGTGCGACTGTCGAATTCCAGCCCGACCATCTCGCCCTCCCTGACGGTAACGGCGGAGGAGATCCGCGCCTTGATGTTGCCGTTCGACGTCGAGAGCGTGATGATCTGGGTCGTGCCGAGATACTCGGTCGCGAGCACCTTGCCACGATAGGTTGACGCATCCGAGAAGCAAATATGCTCGGGCCGGACGCCGAGCGTCAGCCTTCCCTCGGCGCCCTGCCGCGACACCGGAACCGCGAAGCGATGACCGTCGAGAACGACGTGATCGCCGCCGATGCCGATCATGCCCTCGAACTCCAGGAAATTCATCGGCGGCGAACCGATGAAGTCGGCGACGAACCGAGTCGCAGGCCAGTCGTAGATCTGCTGCGGCTGGCCGAACTGCTCGACCACGCCATGGTTCATGACCACGATCTTGTCGCCCATCTGCATGGCTTCGAGCTGGTCGTGGGTCACATAGACTGTGGTCGCGCCGATCCGGTCGTGAAGCGCCCGCAATTCTTCCGCCATGTGTTCGCGGAATTCAGCATCGAGCGCGCCGAGCGGTTCGTCCATGAAAAAGGCCTTCGGCCGGCGCACGATTGCACGGCCGAGCGCCACGCGCTGGCGGTCGCCGCCCGACAATCCGCCGACTGGCTTGTCGAGGATGTCTTCGATCCGCAGGATTCTCGCAACCTCCTCGACCCGCGTCCTGACTTCCGCCTTGGGAACGCCCTGGCTCAACAGGGGATAGGAAATGTTCCGGCGCACGTTCATGTGCGGGTAGAGCGCGAACATCTGGAAGACGAAGGCGATGTCGCGCTGGCTCGCCGGCTTCATGCCGACCTCCTCGCCGTCGATATGGATCTCGCCGCTGCTCGGCAGCTCGAGGCCGGCCATCATCCGCAAGGTGGTGGTCTTTCCGCAGCCGGACGGTCCGAGCAGCATGAAGAACTCGCCGTCCTCGATCGTGAAGCTCGACGACTGGACGGCGGTGAAGGCGCCGAACTCCTTGCGCAGGTTCTGTATTCTGATCTGCGCCATGTCTTACTCCGGAAAGTGGCTGACGATGACGAACATCACGGTGCCCACCAATGTCACGACGAAGGAATAGGTATAGAGCGACAGCGCGAAGGGCTGCATCATCATGAAGACGCCGAGCGCGATCAGCGCGGAGGCGACGAGCTCCCATTCGTTACGTCGCAGCCGGCGCAGCCTGTTGAGGAATTGGTTCATTTTCGAACGGCTCCGAAGGTGATGCCCCGCAGGAGATGCTTGCGCAGGACGATCGTGAAGACGACGACCGGGACGAGGAAGAGCGTGGCACCGGCGGCGACGGCCGGCCAGTCCTGCCCGGCGACGCCGATGATGGTCGGAATGAAGGGCGGTGCCGTCTGCGCCGTGCCCGAGGTCAGGAGCACCGCGAAGGCATATTCGTTCCAGGCAAAGATCAGGCAGAAGATCGCAGTCGACGCGATGCCCGTCACGGCCTGCGGCAATACGACCTTGTAGAAAGCCTGGAAGCGCGTGTAGCCGTCGATCAGTGCTGCCTCCTCGTATTCGATCGGGATCTCGTCGATGAAGCCCTTGAGCAGCCAGACCGAGAGCGACAGGTTCACCGCGGTATAGAGAAGGATCAGGCCCGCATGCGTGTCGCTCAGGCCGAGCGACCGGAACATCAGGAAGATCGGGATCGCAACGGCGATCGGCGGCATCATGCGGGTCGACAGGATGAAGAACAGAAGGTCGTCCTTCAGCGGCACCTTGAAACGGGAGAAGGCATAGGCTGCCGCCGTTCCGAGGACGATGCAGAGCAGCGTCGACCCGAAGCCGATCACGACCGAGTTGTAGAAACGCTCCCCGAAGCGGGAGGGACCGGCAATCACCAGCCCGTCCTTCCGCACGAGCCTTTCATACCAGGTCTTCGGTTCTCCGAGGGCCTCGAGGTCCGCGTCGGAGACGCGGGTCCTGGTCGTGAAGAGGTTCACATAGCCTTCGAGCGTCGGCTCGAACAGCACCTTCGGAGGGTAGGCGATCGCGTCGGAAGGGCTCTTGAAGCCGGTGGCGATGATCCAGACGAGCGGCAAGATCGTCACGACGGCATAGAAGACGACGAGGATGCCGGCGAACCATTTCTGGCGAGCCGATGGCTCGGTGACAGAGTAATTGCTCATCGTTCTTTCACCTTGTTCAGCGCCTTCACATAGATCGAGGCGAGGCCGAAGACCGTGACGAAGAGGATCACCGCATAGGCCGAGGCATAGCCGGTGCGCCATTTCTCGAAGGCCTCGCGCTTGAGGTTGATCGAGGTGAGTTCCGTCACCGAGCCCGGCCCGCCGCCGGTCAGCTGCACGACGAGATCGAACATCTTGAAGTTCTCGATGCCCCGGAACAGGATCGCGAGCATCAGGAAGGGCAGCACCAGCGGAATGGTGATGGTCCAGAACTGACGCCATTTGCTCGCCCGGTCGCATTCGGCTGCCTCGTAGATGCTGTCGGGGATGGACCGCAGTCCGGCGAGGCAGATCAGCATGACGAAGGGCGTCCACATCCATGTATCGACGATGACGATCGCCCAGGGTGCGAGCGAGACGTCGCCGATCATCGAGAAGCTCGAGGGGTCGACGCCGCTGAAGAAGCCGACCACGTAATTGAAGAGGCCGATCTGCGGCTGGTAGAGGAAGGTCCAGAAGTTGCCGACGACGGCCGGGCTCAGCATCATCGGCAGGACGATGATCGTCGTCCAGAGATCGTTTCCACGAAACTTTTTGTTGATCAGGTAGGCGAGCGTGAAGCCGATCAGCACCTGGAGCGCGATCGTCCAGAAGAGGAAATGCGCCGTCGCCTGCATCGTAAGCCAGATGTCGCCATCGGTCAGGATGCGGGTGTAGTTTCGCAATCCGACGAATTCCGGCGCCTCGCCGGGCCTGTTAACCCGGAAATTGGTGAAGCTCAGCCTGATGGTCCAGATCAGCGGAAAGATATTGACCGCAAGGAGCAGGAGGATCGTCGGCGTCACGAAGATCCAGGCGATCGCCCGGTCAGACAGGCCTGAAATTCTCCTGGAGACACCGGACGGCGTTGCGCGCGCGAGGCGGTCGATGGCGCTCTCGGACATGGGCTAACCCCCAACAAGAAAGGAATGAGCGGGCGGTGCCGGACGGATGCCGGCACCGCTTGGACGGATGACCCCCGTATCGATAGGCCGGGGCAGGGGATTAGATCTTGCCTTCGTCCTCGAAGACTTCGGTCCAGTCCTTGACGAGGCCGTCGAGGGCTTCCTTGGCCGTGCCCTGTCCGGCGACCACGTAGTCGTGGAAGCGCTTCTGCGTCGCCTGCAGGAGCGAGGCATAGGACGGTTCCGCCCAGAAGTCCTTCACGATCGCCATGGAGTCGAGGAAGGTCTGGGCATAGGGCTGGCTGGTGGCGAAGCCCGGATCTTCGACGACCGAGCGGAGCGCGGAGTAGCCGCCGAGCGACCACCACTTCTGCTGGATCTCGGGCTGGGCGAACCACTTGATGTACTGGAGTGCGGCATCCTGCTTCGCGGAGGCTGCAACCACAGAGATGCCCTGGCCGCCGAGCTGGGCGAACTGCTTGCCGTCGGGACCCGCGGGATTGGGGAAATAGCCGGACTTGTCGCCGCCGACATTCGGGTCGGCGTTGATCCCTGGCCAGATGAAGGCGAAGTTCATCTGCAGCGCGACCTGGCCCGATTTGTAGGCGTCGATGTTTTCCGACATGTAGGCGTCGGAATGGCCGGGCGGCGTGCAGCAGTCGTAGAGCGCCTTGTAGTATTCGAGGCCCGCGATTGTCTGGGGCGAGTTGACGAAGCCTTCCATGTCGTAGGGCTTGTCGGGATTCTGGTATTCGAAGCCGAAGGAATAGAGGACGTCCATTGCCCCCATGGTGATGCCTTCCGAGCCGCGCTCGGTATAGATCGCCGCGCCGTAGACCGTCTTGCCGTCGATGTTGCGGCCCTGGAAGAACTCGGCGATGTCCTTGAGTTCAGCAAAGGTCTTCGGCACGGCGAGGTCGCGGCCGTACTTCTTCTTGAATTCATCCTGCAGTTCGGGGCGGGCGAACCAGTCCTTGCGATAGGTCCAGCCGACCACGTCGCCGAAGGCGGGAAGCGCCCAGTAGTTCGGCGAGTTCTTCGGCCATTCGGCATAGCCGACGACGGTCGCAGGGATGAAGTTCTCCATCTTGATTCCTTCCTTGTCGAAGAAATCGTTGAGCTTCACATACTGACCGTTTTCGGCGGCGCCGCCGATCCACTGGCTGTCGCCGATCATCAGGTCGCACAGCTTGCCGCCGGAATTCAGCTCGTTGAGCATGCGGTCGGCGAAGTTCGGCCACGGCACGAATTCGAACTTCATCTTGTGGCCGGACTTGGCTTCGAAATCCTTGCTGAGTTCGACCAGTGCGTTGGCCGGGTCCCAGGCAGCCCAGCACAATGTGAGTTCTTCTGCCTTGACTGCAGTCGCGCCCGACAGGCTCGACCAGACAAGCGCGCCCGCGGCGACCGTGGATTTCAGGAATGCTGATTTCATGACGTTCTCCTCCCTTGACCGATCCCGACCTCCATCGGGATGCGTTCGACGCCCCCTCCAGGGCAATCAATGCAATGTACAGTCCTCGGGGCCGGCAATTTCCTCCGCCGGCCGCGATATCGAGTGCTCGCCGGACGCAGGTCGCGTCCGGGCTCTCGACCCTTGGGGATTCTATAATTGAGGTGCGCACCTCAATGCAAGGAAATTTTGAGGTGCGCACCTCAATTTCTTGCTTTTCGTTTGAAATTGTTGGAGAAGTCTATGCCGACTCCGGTGTCGATATGTAGAAAGGCCTCATGAGACCTACAGCCAAGGACCTCGCGGAAGCCGCAGGTGTCAGTCTTGCCACGGTGGACCGTGTGCTGAACGATCGGCCGAATGTCAGTGCGAAGGCGGCGCGGAAAGTGAACGAGGCGATCGAGCGGATCGGCTTCGTGCGCAATCCCGCGGCCGTCAATCTCGCGCGCAACCGCATCTATCGCTTCCGCTTCGTTCTGCCGCTCGCGGGCGATCAGTATCTGCAAAGAATCCTCAGGGAAGTGGGGGAGGCGCGCGAGGCTCTCCGGTCCGATCTCACCGACATCGATCTGACGCAGATGCCGATGTCCGATCCGCACGCGGTCGCGAGATATCTCTCCGGCCTCGAACCGGACGAACTCGACGGTGTGGCGATCATGGCGCCGGAATCGCCGCAGGTCCGCGACGCCATGGCTCGGCTGATCGAGCGCGGCATCAAGGTCGTGCAGTTCCTTTCCGGTCACGAAAAGCTGCCGGCGGCGGATTTCGTCGGCGTGAACAACCTCGCTGCCGGCGCCACGGCAGGAAAGCTCGTCGGGCGGTTTCTCGAAAGCACGCCGGCGAAGATCATGGTCGTGGCAGAAACCATGATGGCGCAGGACAGCATAGAGCGCCGGCTGGGCTTCGACAGGATCATCCACGACCAGTTCCCGCACCTCGTTCCCTTGCCGTCGGTGGAAACCTACGGCGACGAGCGCCGCGCCGGCCTCGTGATCCGCAGGATGCTAGAGCACAACCCGGACATCGCGGCGGTCTACGTGCTGAGCGCGGAGGCACGGATCCCGGTCTCCGCCATCGCGGCGGTCACCGATCCGCGGCCGCTGACGGTGGTCGTCCATGAGCTCACGCCCTTTAGCGAGGAAGCGCTCAGAGACGAAAGGATCGATGCCGTTATTGCCCAGGACCCGGGCCATGCCGTCCGAAGCGCGACCCGCATCATGCGTGCTCGTCTCGAACAGCGCGAGCCCATCGTCTCGCAGGAACGGATACGCATCGAGATCCTGCTGAAGGAAAATCTCTGACGAGGTCGGCGGTCGAGCGGGTCGCTGTCTCCTGGGGACGGTTCAAACCGTCGGTGGCTCCATCCGGCCGTCATCGCCCCGCGTGGTCATCACGCTCGGCTCATCTCCGTCGATCAGTGGAGACGGATTGGCGTAGCCGGTCAGGGCGGCAATATCCGACAGAAGAACGCTGCCGCCACTGGCCTGGACCCCATATTGCGCAAGCGTGGCGAAGCCGCGGGACAGGTTCTCGGGCGTCATCCCGAGGTACGACGCGAGCACGCGCTTTTCGAACGGCAGCTTCATTGCGACATTTTGCCCCTGCCGGGCGTATTCGCGCAGGATCCAGTTGGCGAGGCGCTTCGCCCCGCTGCGCAGCTTCTGCTTCTTCAGTTCCTTGACGGTGCGACGATAGGCCCGCGCCAGTTCGAACACGACCGCCCTCATGAAGCTCTGGTCTTCGCCGAGCAGTTCGCGGATCAGCGGAGCGGGGATCATGAGAATGCGCGCCGGCGTCAGTGTGCGGGCGGACTGAAGGCAGACGTTATCGTTCAAGACGGCCGCAAGGATAAACAGGTTTACGGGGCCGAGAATTTCGGTAACAGTATCACTGTCGTCCGAGGCTGCCGACATTTCGACCAGCCCTTCGAGGACGATATAGAGGAAGTCAGCAGACGTATTCTCGCGCAGAAGTACGGTTCCGGCCGGAAAAGACTGCAGGAAGCTCGGAGCTATGGCCCGGCTGAAGGTGCTCTCCTTCACGTCCTGGAAAATGTTCAGACGCTTCAGTTTCTCGATGTCGTCGTTATGCATTCTCAAGCACCTGCCTCGCTCTCCAGTGATTTCATTTCAGAACACGAAAAATGTCAATTGAAGAGAATAAATTCTTGCATAGGAAAGTTAGAACATATCAAGTCATTGTATTAAATAGTTTGGCGCGTGTATAAAATGGAACTGCTGAAAGGGTATTGACCCAAATCAACGACGATTATCGCGAATCTGCGATTTTGTGTGCTGTGTAATACCTGGAAATTCGAAACGGGAGCATGGCAATGCCAAACTCAGTGGGTGGCAGTCCTCAGGGACAGAAGACGGCATTGGCGATGAGCACCATCGCCTTCACGGTCTGTTTCGCCGTCTGGACGATCTTCGCAATCATCGGCATTCAGATCCGACAGGATCTGAATCTCTCGGAAACCCAGTTTGGCCTGCTGGTTGGCACGCCGATCCTCACCGGTTCCCTCATCCGCGTCGCCCTTGGCATCTGGACGGACCGTTATGGTGGACGTGTGGTCTTCACCGCGACGATGCTGGCAGCGGCTGTCGCGACCTTCTTCCTGACCTACGCCACGACCTACCCGCAAATGCTGATAGCGGCTCTCGGCGTCGGCATCGCCGGCGGCTCGTTTGCCGTCGGCGTGGCCTATGTGTCGCGCTGGTATCCGCCGGAAAAGCAGGGCACGGCGCTCGGCATCTTCGGCGCCGGTAATGTCGGTTCGGCCGTGACCAAGTTCCTGGCCCCCCTGGTCCTCGTCGCCTTCGGCTGGCACGCTGTCGCGCAGGTCTGGGCAGGCGCGCTGGTGGTGATGGCGATCATCTTCTGGTTCACCACCAAGGATGACCCGGTTCTCGTCGAGCGCCGTCGCACCGGTGAGAAGCCGAAGAGCACCTGGATGGAGCTCGAGCCGCTGAAGAACGTCCAGGTCTGGCGTTTCTCGCTCTACTATTTCTTCGTCTTCGGCGCCTTCGTCGCGCTCGCGCTCTGGCTGCCGCAATATCTCATCAACGTCTATGGCGTCGATATTCGCGCCGCGGGCATGATTGCCGCCTTCTTCTCTGTTCCGGCCAGCCTGTTCCGCGCTTATGGCGGGCATCTCTCCGACGTCTACGGCGCTCGCCGCGTCATGTACTGGACCTTCATGGTCTCGGTCGTCGCGACTTTCGTGCTCGCTTACCCGCCGACCGATTACGTCGTGCAGGGCGTGAAAGGTCCGATCGCCTTCCATGCCGAGATGGGCCTGATCGGCTTCACCGTCACGGTCTTCATCCTCGGCTTCTTCATGGCGCTCGGCAAGGCCGCGGTATTCAAGCATATCCCGGTCTATTATCCGAAGAGCGTCGGCTCCGTCGGCGGCCTGGTCGGCATGATCGGCGGCCTCGGCGGCTTCGTCCTGCCGATCGTCTTCGGCCTGCTGCTTGATCTAACGGGCCTCTGGACGAGCTGTTTCATGCTGCTCTTCCTCATCGCGCTCGGGTCGCTCACCTGGATGCATCTCGCTATCCGCCAGATGGAAAAGGAGGCCGTCGGCGAGAAGCTTGCCGAGTTGCCGTTCTTCCCGGAAATGAAGGGTATGGGCGAGGGCGTTCGCAAGCCGGTCAAGGAGAATACCACCATTCTGACCGACTGGCGGCCCGAAGATCCTGCCTTCTGGAACGAGAAAGGCCGAGCCATCGCACGCCGCAACCTGTGGCTCTCGATCCCGGCACTGCTTCTGTCCTTCGCCATCTGGCAGGTCTGGTCGGTCGTCGTCGCCAAGCTGCCACTGGTCGGCTTCAACTTCACCACCGACCAGCTCTTCTGGCTGGCGGCATTGCCGGGCCTTTCCGGCGCGACCCTCCGCATCTTCTATTCATTCATGGTACCGGTCTTCGGCGGTCGCCTCTGGACGACGCTCACGACCTGGTCGCTGATCATACCGGCACTCGGCATCGGCTATGCCGTGCAGAATCCCGACACACCCTATGTGATCCTTCTCCTGCTCGCACTGCTCTGCGGCTTCGGTGGCGGCAACTTCGCCTCCTCGATGTCGAACATCTCCTTCTTCTTCCCGAAGGCGGAGAAGGGCAATGCGCTCGCCCTCAACGCGGGTCTCGGCAATCTCGGCGTCAGCGTCGTGCAGTTCGTCGTGCCGCTGGCGATCACCGCCGGCATTTTCGGCGGACTTGGCGGTGATCCCGCGATGGTCGCGTCCGCGACAGGCGAGGCCCCCCTCTGGCTGCAGAATGCCGGCTTCATCTTCGTGCCGTTCATCATCCTGGCGGCCCTCGGCAACTGGTTCGGCATGAACGATATCGCCTCCGCCAAGGCATCCTTTGCCGAGCAGGCGGTGATCTTCCAGCGCAAGCACAACTGGATCATGTGCTGGCTCTATACCGGCACCTTCGGGTCCTTCATCGGCTATTCCGCAGGGTTCCCGCTGCTGACCAAGACGCTGTTTCCCGACGTCAACGTCCTGCAATTCGCCTTCCTCGGGCCGTTGGTCGGCGCGCTCTCGCGCTCCGGCACGGGCTGGCTGTCCGACAAGTTCGGCGGCGGTCGCGTCACCTTCTGGGCGTTCGTCCTGATGATGATCGGTGTCTCGGGCGTGCTCTACTTCATCGGCGTCAAGGATCAGCCGAATGCCTTCTGGGGTTTCTTTGCCTCCTTCCTGCTGCTGTTCTTCGCAACCGGCGTCGGCAATGCCTCCACCTTCCAGATGATCCCTGCGATCATGGGCAAGGAAATGGGCCGGCTGATGCCGCAGGCGACTGCGGAAGAGCGTCGCCTGCAGGCCGAGAAGGAATCGGCCGCGATCACCGGCTTCACCTCCGCGATCGCTGCCTTCGGAGCCTTCTTCATCCCCAAGGGCTACGGCACGTCGATCATGCTGACCGGCGGACCCGAGGCGGCACTCTGGTCCTTCCTGATCTTCTACGTCACCTGCCTGGTGATCACCTGGGCCGTCTACACTCGCAAGGGCGGGCTGCTCTACGACCTCGAGCGCGGTCGAATGAGCCCGACTGCCGCAACCGCCTGAAATCTGGAGGAATACATCATGAGCCTTTTGCTCGATCGCCTGAACTTTCTGGCGCGCAAGAATGCCGGCACCTTCTCGGAGGGCCACGGCGTCACCACCACCGAGAACCGCGACTGGGAGGACGCCTATCGCAAGCGCTGGCAGCACGACAAGATCGTACGCTCCACACACGGTGTGAACTGCACAGGCTCCTGCTCGTGGAAGATCTACGTCAAGGGCGGGATCGTTACCTGGGAAACTCAGCAGACGGACTATCCCCGCACGCGGCCGGATCTTCCCAACCACGAGCCGCGCGGTTGCGCACGCGGCGCCAGCTATAGCTGGTACATGTATTCGGCCAACCGGGTGAAGCACCCGCTGATCCGTTCGCGTCTGCTCAAGCTCTGGCGAAAGGAACGGGCCGTCAAGACGCCGATCGGCGCCTGGGCTGCGATCCAGGAGAACCCGGAAAAGCGCGCCGACTACATGAAGATGCGCGGCCTCGGTGGCTTTGTCCGTGCGACCTGGGACGAGGTCAACGAAATCATCGCGGCGGCAAATGCCTACACGGTGAAGACCTATGGTCCTGACCGTGTCATCGGCTTCTCGCCGATCCCGGCCATGTCCATGGTCTCCTATGCGGCCGGCTCACGGTATCTTTCGTTGCTGGGCGGGGTCTGTCTGTCGTTCTACGACTGGTACTGCGACTTGCCACCGGCATCGCCGCAGACCTGGGGCGAGCAGACGGACGTGCCGGAATCAGCCGACTGGTACAATGCCGGCTTCCTCATCCTGTGGGGCTCCAACGTCCCGCAGACGCGCACGCCCGATGCCCACTTCTACACCGAGGTGCGCTACAAGGGCGCGAAGTCGGTCGTCGTGTCGCCCGACTATTCGGAAGCGGCGAAGTTTTCCGATCTCTGGCTGCATCCGAAACAGGGCACAGATGCCGCGCTCGCCATGGCGATGGGTCACGTCATCCTGCGCGAATTCCATCTCGACCGGCAGGCGGAATATTTCGAGGACTATTGTCGTCGCTATACCGACATGCCGATGCTGGTGAAGCTGACCGGGAAGGACGGGCATTTCATCCCCGACCGATTCGTGCGCGCCTCCGACTTCACCGGAGCGCTCGACGAGACCAACAATCCGGAATGGAAGACGGTCGCCGTCGATTCGAAGACGAAACAGTTCGTCTCTCCGGGCGGTTCGATCGGCTATCGCTGGGGCGAGGAGGGCAAATGGAACCTCGAAGCCAAGGACGGCAAGGGTGCAGACGTCGATCTCGCCATGAGCTTCATCCTCGACGGCGAGCACGACACCATCGCCAATGTCGGCTTTCCCTATTTCGGCAATCGCGAGCATGACTACTTCGAAGGCACGGATCATGCCAGCGTACTGGTGCGCAAGGTACCGGCCCGCAAGGTCAAGCTCGCCGACGGTGAAGCGCTCGTCGCCACAGTCTTCGACCTCTTCGTCGCCAATTACGGGCTTGATCGTGGCCTGAACGATCCGAATTCCGCCAAATCCTACCAGGAAAACCTGCCCTATACGCCCGCGTGGGCGGAGAAGATCACGGGCGTTCCGCGCGACCAGATCATCGCGGTCGCCCGCGAATTTGCCAGCAATGCCGAAAAGACCAAGGGTCGGTCCATGGTCATCCTCGGGGCCGGCCTGAACCACTGGTACCACATGGATATGAACTATCGTGGCATCATCAACATGCTGGTGATGTGCGGTTGCGTCGGCCAGTCCGGCGGCGGCTGGAGCCACTATGTCGGGCAGGAGAAGCTGAGGCCGCAGACCGGGTGGACGGCGCTTGCCTTCGCGCTCGACTGGAACCGTCCGCCGCGCCACATGAACGGCACATCCTTCTTCTACGCGCACACCGACCAGTGGCGCTACGAAACGCTGAAGGTCGACGAAATCCTCTCGCCGACCGCGCCGGAAGGCCCGTGGGATGCATCGCTGATCGACTACAACATCCGCGCCGAGCGCATGGGCTGGCTGCCGTCGGCGCCCCAGCTCAAGACCAATCCGCTCGAGGTGTCGAAACAGGCTGCCGCTGCCGGCAGGGAGGCCAGGGACTTCGTCGCAGAGCAGTTGAAGGCCGGCACACTCTCCATGTCGTGCGAGGACCCCGACGACAAGGCCAACTGGCCGCGCAACATGTTCGTCTGGCGCTCCAACCTGCTCGGCTCGTCGGGCAAGGGGCATGAATACTTCCTCAAGCACCTGCTCGGCACCAAGCACGGCATGCTCGGCAAGGATCTGGGCGAAGAGGGCCGGCAGATCAGCAAGGAAGCGGTCTGGCACGACGAGGCGCCGGAAGGAAAGCTGGACCTCCTTGTGACCCTCGACTTCCGCATGTCGACCACCTGCGTCTATTCCGACATCGTCCTTCCGACCGCCACCTGGTACGAGAAGAACGATCTCAATACCTCCGACATGCACCCCTTCATCCATCCGCTGTCGAGTGCCGCGGACCCGGCATGGGATGCGCGCAGCGACTGGGAGATCTTCAAGGGAATTGCCCACAAGTTCTCCGAAGTCGCTCCGGAAATCCTCGGCGTCGAGAAGGATGTCGTGCTTGTACCGACCCTCCACGACACGGCAGGCGAACTTGCCCAGCCGTTCGACGTCAAGGACTGGAAGAAGGGCGAGATCGAACCGATCCCCGGCAGGACGATGCCGACGGTCACGGTGGTCGAGCGCGACTATCCGAACCTCTACAAGAAGTTCACCTCGGTCGGCACTCTGCTCGATAAGATCGGCAATGGTGGCAAGGGCATTGCCTGGAACACCGAGCACGAGGTCGATCTGCTCGCCCGCCTGAACGGTGTCGTGCAGGAGGAGGGTGTCACCAAGGGGCGTCCGCGGATCGACAGCGATATCGACGCCACCGAGGTCATTCTGTCACTGGCGCCGGAAACCAACGGCGAAGTGGCGGTCAAGGCCTGGGAGGCACTGTCGAGGTTCACCGGCCGCGATCATACCCATCTCGCGATCCCGAAGGAGGACGAGAAGATCCGCTTCCGCGACGTGGTGGCACAGCCGCGCAAGATCATCTCGTCGCCGACCTGGTCGGGTCTGGAATCGGAGAAGGTCTGCTACAATGCCGGCTATACCAATGTGCACGAACTGATCCCATGGCGCACGCTGACCGGCCGTCAGCAGCTCTACCAGGATCACCTGTGGATGCGTGCCTTCGGCGAAGGCTTCTGCGTCTACCGGCCGCCGATCGACACCAAAACGGTCAATCCGGCGATCCGCTCGAAGGCGGACGGCAAGCCGCATCTCGTGCTGAACTTCATCACGCCGCACCAGAAGTGGGGTATTCACTCTACCTACAGCGACAACCTGATGATGCTGACGCTCAATCGCGGCGGACCGGTCGTGTGGATTTCCGAACCCGACGCCAAGCGGGCCGGCATCGTCGATAATGACTGGGTCGAGGTCTACAACACCAACGGTGCGATCGTTGCCAGGGCCGTGGTCTCGCAGCGCATGAAGGACGGCACGATCTTCATGTACCACGCGCAGGAAAAGATCGTGAACACGCCCGGCTCGCCGATCACCGGCCAGCGCGGCGGTATTCACAACTCGGTCACCCGCGTCATCACTAAGCCGACCCACATGATCGGCGGCTATGCCCATCAGGCCTATGGCTTCAACTACTACGGCACGGTCGGCGCCAACCGCGACGAGTTCGTCGTGGTGCGCAAACTCGACAAGGTGGACTGGCTGGAAGGGCCGCACACCGAAGGCGTCGCATATAACAAGGAGGCGGCAGAATGAAAATCCGCGCGCAAATCGGCATGGTCCTCAACCTCGACAAGTGCATCGGGTGTCACACCTGCTCGATCACCTGCAAGAACGTCTGGACCAATCGCGAGGGCGTCGAATACGCCTGGTTCAACAATGTCGAATCCAAGCCCGGCATCGGCTTCCCGAAGGAATGGGAAAACCAGAAGAAGTGGAACGGCGGCTGGGTCCGGAAGTCGAACGGCAAGATCGAACCGAAGATGGGTGCCAAATGGCGCATCCTCGCCAAGATCTTCGCCAACCCCGACCTGCCGGAAATCGACGACTATTACGAGCCCTTCGACTTCGACTACGGCCATCTGCAGACCGCCGGAGAAAGCCGTGCCATGCCGACGGCACGGCCCCGCTCGCTGATCAGCGGCGAGCGGATGGAAAAGATCGAATGGGGTCCGAACTGGGAGGAGATCCTCGGCGGCGAATTCGAGAAGCGCTCGAAGGACTATAATTTCGAGGGCGTCCAGAAGGAGATCTACGGCCAGTTCGAAAACACCTTCATGATGTATCTGCCGAGGCTGTGCGAGCACTGTCTCAACCCGACCTGTGCTGCGGCCTGCCCGTCGGGGGCGATCTACAAGCGCGAGGATGACGGCATCGTCCTGATCGACCAGGAAAAATGCCGCGGCTGGCGCATGTGCGTCTCCGGTTGCCCCTACAAGAAGATCTACTACAACTGGAGCTCCGGCAAATCCGAGAAGTGCATCTTCTGCTATCCGCGCATCGAGGCCGGCCATCCGACGGTCTGCTCCGAGACCTGTGTCGGCCGCATCCGCTATCTCGGCGTCATCCTTTACGATGCCGACCGGATTTCGGAGGCCGCCTCCACGGCCAATGAGCAGGATCTCTATGAAGAACAGTTGAAGATCTTCCTCGACCCGAACGATCCCGCTGTCATCGAGCAGGCGCGCAAGGACGGCGTTCCGGATGCCTGGCTCGAGGCGGCCAAGCGTTCGCCGGTCTACAAGATGGCGATGGATTGGAAGATCGCCTTCCCGCTGCATCCTGAATATCGCACGCTGCCGATGGTCTGGTACATCCCGCCGCTTTCGCCGCTGCAGTCGGCCGCCCAGTCGGGCAAGCTCGGTATGGACGGCCCGCTGCCGGACGTCCGGTCGCTGCGCATTCCGGTGCGTTACCTCGCCAACCTGCTGACGGCCGGCAAGGAAGCCCCCGTCATCTCGGCGCTGGAGCGCATGCTCGCCATGCGCGCCTACATGCGCTCAAAGACGATCGACGGCGTCATCGACGCCTCGATCGCTGCGAAGGTCGGCATGAGTGCCGAGATGATCGAGGAGATGTACCACATCATGGCGATTGCCAATTACGAGGACCGCTTCGTCATCCCGACGACGCATCGCGAGGTGACCGAGGACGCCTATGACGTCCGTGGCTCCTGCGGCTTCTCCTTCGGAAACGGCTGCTCCGGCGGCACGTCGGAAGGCGATCTTTTCGGCGCCAAGCGCCGGAAGGTCGTCCAGACCCCGACCGACCTCTTCAAGGAGAACGTCTGATGCACAAGGCGTTGAAAATCATCTCGCTACTGCTGAGCTACCCGAGCGAAGAACTGCTGGCGGGGGCGCCCGAACTGAAGGCGGCGCTTAACGGCGACGATACGATCGGCCGCGAGGTCAAGCTTCTGCTTGGCCGTCTGATCGACGATCTCGCCGGCCAGGACCTCTATGACGCCCAGGAACGTTATGTCTATCTGTTCGACCGCAGCCGGTCGCTGTCGCTGCATCTCTTCGAGCATGTGCACGGCGAGAGTCGCGACCGCGGTCAGGCCATGGTCGACCTGATGACGATGTATGAGGACAGCGGTTTCGTCATCGATGCGAAGGAATTGCCGGACTACCTGCCGCTCTTCCTTGAATTCCTGTCGACCCGCTCCGTCGAGGAGGTCGACGACCTGCTCGCCCAGACCGCCCATATCACGGCGGCGCTCGGCGAGCGGTTGAAGAAGCGTCAATCGGTCTACGCAGACGCATTCCTGGCCCTCCGCCTCCTGTCGAAGACGACACCGGACCAGAAGCTGCTCAAGGAGCTGCTCGACGGCGCCGAGGACGACCCGAACGATCTCTCCGCGCTCGATCGCATCTGGGAGGACGAGGCGGTGACCTTCGGAGGTAATTCGGGCGACAACAGCTGCGGCCCGGATCGACTGCGCACGCAGATGCGGGCGGCGGCGCGCAAGCCGAATGATCCCATGAGCACGATACCGGTCTAGGAGGACAAGACATGTCTGATTTTCTCAATTCACTCTTGTTCGGGATCTATCCCTATATCGCGCTTGCCGTACTGATCCTCGGCTCGGTCATCCGCTATGATCGCGAGCCCTATACCTGGCGCTCGGGCTCGAGCCAGTTGCTGCGCAGACGCCAACTCATGTGGGGTTCCGTGCTCTTCCATCTCGGGGTCCTCTTCATCTTCGCCGGCCACCTCGTCGGTCTGCTGACCCCGATCGTAATCTTTGACACGCTCGGTATCAGCCACAGCGCCAAGCAACTGCTGGCCGTGGTGGCGGGCGGCATCGCCGGCACGATGGCGATCATCGGCGCCACGCTCCTCGTCCATCGACGGCTCTTCGATCCGCGCGTGCGCGCATCGTCGAGCACCACCGACACGCTGATCATCATCCTCTTGTGGATGCAGCTCTTCCTCGGGCTTTCGACCATACCGACGTCGCTCGCCCATCTCGACGGGCAGGAAATGGTGAAATTCATGAGCTGGGCACAGGGCATCTTCACCTTCAACCCGCAGGCCGCTTCCTACATCGCCGACGCGGCGGTGGTGTTCAAGCTGCACCTCTTCCTCGGGCTGACGATCTTCCTGCTCTTCCCGTTCACGAGGCTCGTGCACATGCTGAGCGCGCCGGTGCGCTACCTCTGGCGGCCCGGCTATCAGGTCGTTCGTCAGCGCAATCGCAGCGCCGACGCCCGTCACATCCCGGCGGAGTGAGCCATGGTCACGCTTTTCGACAAGGCCTCCAATGGCACCGGCACGGTCCGGAGCGGAGCGAAGGACAGCTATTCGACCTATCAGGAACCCGACACCCGGGTTCCGCCCAAGGCCCGACCGGTGCTCGATGCGGTCTCGGTCAACGGGGTGGAAATCGCCGAAAGCGATATCCTCGCCGAGGCGCAGAACCATCCGGCCGAAAATCCGGGTGCAGCCCTTCTCGCCGCGGCGAGGGCGCTCGCCATACGGGAACTCCTGCTGCAGCGGGCTCGTGAACGGCAGATTGCGGTCTCGCCCGAGAGCGACGCTGAAGGTCGCAGCGAAACGGACGAGGATGCCGCCATACGCCGGCTGATCGAGGAAGAAGTCACCGTGCCCTCAGCGACCGCCGAGGAGTGCCTTCGCTTCTACGAAAACAACCGCGCCAAGTTCCGCAGCGAGCCGATCTTCCAGGCGAGCCACATCCTGATCGCTGCCGACCCGGCCGACGAGCAAGCCCGCGCCGCCGCCCGCGGCGACGCCGAAAGGCTGGCGGCGGTGCTTGCCGAACATCCGGGCGAGTTCGAGACCATGGCACGTACGCATTCGGCCTGTCCGTCGGCGGCGCAGGGCGGCAATCTCGGACAACTGACCCGCGGCAGCACGGTCGCGGAGTTCGAGCGAGCGCTGGCACGGATGACCGAGGGCGAGATCGCGGCAAGGCCGGTCGAAAGCCGGTTTGGGTTTCACATCATCCGGCTGGAGCGGCGGATCGACGGAGAGTTGCTGCCGTTCGACTTCGTTCAAGCGCGCATCGCGGGCTGGCTCGAAGCCTCCACCTGGTCGAAGGCGGTGTCGCAATATATCGCAATCCTCGCTGCAGACGCCACGATCACGGGTATCGACCTGCTCGGCGCCGACGGACCATTGGTGCAATGATGCAGTGTCTACGGCCCGATGATGCCGCAGGAAGTTCTGCCGCCCAGGCAGGAAGAGAGAATGTGGTGGATGGATTGCCCCAACAGGCCTGCGGATGCGACGGGGGGCGAGACCACGTCGCCCTCACGCCCGTCGAAAAGGCCGTCGAAATCGCGGTCGGCATGGTGCAGCCGTTAACGGCTGTGGAAGACGTCGCCGTCCACAAGGCTCGCGGGCGGGTGCTGGCCCGGAGCCTCCGCGCCGGACGCCCGATGCCGTTCTTCGACAATTCGGCGATGGACGGCTTTGCCATCGCTCTTTCCGATTTCGCGGGTGAGGGGCCTTGGCATCTCCCGGTGGCCGGCACGATTGCTGCCGGTGCGGCGGCGCCCGTCCTCACGGCAGGAACGGCCTTGCGCATCTTCACCGGTGCGCCGGTTCCCGCCGGCTCGGACGCGGTGGTGATGCAGGAGAAGTGCGACGACCAGGGCGACACGGTGTTGGTTCACATTCGCTCCGGGCACGGTGACAACATCCGCCGGGCGGGCGAGGATATTGCATCGGGCGATCTGCTCGTCTCGGCGGGCACCATGCTGGACGGTCGCCACGTCGGTCTTCTTGCCGGCAACGGTCATGCTCACATTCCGGTCCTTCGCCGGCCGCGGATCGCGGTGCTTTCGACCGGCGACGAGCTCGGAGACGAAGGTGCCGGTATTCACGACGCCAATCGACCGATGTTGCTTGCGCTTTGCGAAGCGCTCGGGGCCGAGACGACCGATCTCGGCATCTGCCCGGACGACATGGAGAGGATGACCGACATCTTCCGCGCATCGGCCGGCCGCTTCGACCTGATCGTCACGTCCGGCGCTGCCTCGGTCGGCGGCAGGGATTTCGTTCGGCCGGCACTCCTTGCCGCCGGCGGAACGGTAGAGGCCTGGCGCGTCGCGCTCAAGCCCGGAAAGCCCGTGTTCTTCGGTCGCCTCGCAGGCACGCTGGTGACCGGATTGCCGGGAAATCCCCTGTCGGCCTATGTCGGCTTCCAGCTTTTCGTCGCCCGCCAGATCGGCGCGATGCTCGGGCTTGGCGGCCATAAGGCGAAGGTGGAGACGGCCGTGGCCGGCTTCGAATGGGCGCGCAAGCCCGGACGGACCGAGTATCTGCCGGGGCAGGTCGCCGGCCGAAGCGAGAGCGGCCTGCCGATCGTCGAGCCCCTCGGGCATGGCAGTTCCGCGACGCTGATGCCGTTGTCTCTGGCCGACGGCGTCATCATACTCGCTGCCCATTCCACGCATGTGGCGCGCGGCGAAGGCATCGAGTGGATCCCATTTTGCGGGACGGATCCCTCATGGAAGATCACATGACCGAGCTCACCTTTCCGCTTCAGGCGGCCATTAGCGTCACGAGGGACAGCCCGGTAGACGATATCCTCAAGGCGACTGCGCTGGCGCTCGGCGCCGACGGGCGAAAGGTCATCGGCTTCCTGCAATGGGAAGGCACGGGCGACGGCGAATGCTGCGGCGAGATTGCGCTCCAGGATATAGGGACCGGCGAACGCGTCAGGATCTCGCAATCGCTGGGCTCCGGCGCGCGCGGGTGCAGGCTCGACCCGCGGGCGCTGGCGGAGGTCGCGGGCACCCTGCTGGCGCGCCTTGACGACGATACGGACCTGCTCATTCTCAACCGTTTCGGCAAGGGCGAGTCCGAAGGGCAGGGATTTCGAGCCGTCATCGAGGAGGCTTGCATCCGAGGAATCCCGGTGCTGACGGTCGTGCGGGACGAATATCTGCCCGCGTGGCAAAAATTTTCCGGCGAACTCGGGTGTCTTCTCGCGCCTGATCGGCAAGGCGTCCTCGATTGGGCGCGGCGTGCGGTGCGGGCAGCAAGGAACCTTCGCGATGCGGCATGAACGAGGG
The DNA here is from genome assembly GCF_048159625.1 of Ciceribacter azotifigens. Classification (NCBI taxonomy): domain Bacteria; kingdom Pseudomonadati; phylum Pseudomonadota; class Alphaproteobacteria; order Hyphomicrobiales; family Rhizobiaceae; genus Ciceribacter; species Ciceribacter azotifigens. The sequence goes on from NZ_JBLQTA010000023.1 coordinate 40,446, forward strand.
TTCGCCCCGGCAACTGAGTTGACGCGCGCTCCCTTGGTCGACGGTTTCGGACGGCGGGTCACCTATCTGCGTCTGTCCGTGACCGACCGTTGCGATCTACGCTGTGTCTATTGCATGAGCGAGCAAATGACTTTTCTGCCACGGCGCGAGGTGCTGACGCTCGAGGAGCTCTATCGGCTGGCCTGCGTGTTCATCCGGGGCGGTGTGCGCAAGATCAGGCTGACGGGTGGCGAACCGTTGGTGCGCAGGAACGTCATGCAGTTGTTCGAACTTCTTGCACCGCATCTGGACAATGGCGATCTGGACGAAGTGACCCTGACGACCAACGGCACACTTCTCTCCCGTCATGCCGGGGCTCTCTTTGCGGCGGGCGTGCGCCGCGTCAACGTCTCGCTCGACACGCTCGATGCCGACCGCTACGCGCAGATCACACGCCGGGGCCGGCTGCAGCCGGTCCTCGACGGTATCGACGCGGCGCTCTCCGCCGGCCTCAGGGTCAAGATCAATACGGTCGCGATGTCCGGAGCGTTCGAAGACGAGGTGGATGACCTCATCCACTTCGCCCATGGACGCGGAATGGATCTGACGCTCATCGAGGAAATGCCACTCGGGAATACCGGCCACGACCGCCGCGGCAGTTTCCTGTCTCTCCAGCATTTGCGCCGATCGCTCGAGAAACGGTGGACACTCGTCCCTGTCCCGGACCGCAGCGGTGGACCCGCTCGCTATGTACAGGTCGCTGAGACGAATGGCCGCCTCGGATTCATTACGCCCTTGTCTTGCGATTTCTGCGCAAGCTGCAACAGAGTGCGCGTCAGTTGCACCGGCGAACTCTTCACCTGTCTCGGGAAGGAGGGATCGATCGGCCTTCGCGATGCTCTGCGCGGGTCGGGCGACCTATCCGCAATTGACCAGTTGATCCGCGGTGCCTTGTCTTGCAAGCCGAAAGGCCACGCATTCGACCTCTCTCGTCCTGCGGAGAGCGGCATCGCGCGTCCCATGTCCGTTCTGGGCGGATGATGACGCCGCTGCCCGGATTGTGGGTTCCCCTGCCGGGGAAACCCCTCGCGTCCGATTGCCCCTCGTCACGTATCTCGGATGTCCGGCCTATTTCGTCTCCAGACCGTTGAGTCTGGCGATGAAGTCGGCGAGATGCGGCACGTAGTCTTCCGGTCCGCTGCCGCCACCAGCGACGGCGACGGCGTAGGAATTCTTCGTGGCACTGGCGAGCGGCGTTGCGACGGTTGCCGCATTTGCCATGGATTCCAGGTATTTGAGATCCTTGTAGGCGTTCGACAAGGTGAAGCGGTGCGCTTCCCTGTTGCCTTCGAGGACATAGCCCATGAAGGTCTGGTAGAAGCCGCTGTCCATGCGGCCGCCGCGGATCACACTGTCGAACCGGTCGACCGAGATCCCGACCTTGCGTGACAGCGCTATCGCCTCCGCGAAGAGCGCCCCCATGCCCAGCGCGATGAAGTTGTTCAGGAGCTTCATCCGGTGGCCGTCGGCGATGCCGCCGATGTGAACGATCTTCCCGGCCCAGGTCGCGATCACCGGCCGGATTCGTGCGAAGATCTCGTGGTCGGCGCCGACCATCGCATCGAGCGTGCCTTCCCAGGCCTCTTTTGGCGTTCGGCTCAAGGGGGCATCGGCGAAATGGACGCCGAGTGCCTTGAGCTCGTCCGCCAGTCGGGCGGTAACCGTCGGGTCCCCCGTCGAACAGTCGACGACGACTCCCCCGCGGGCGAGCTTCGGCTTCATCGCGCTGACGACGGCTTCAACCTCTCTTGAGCTGGTGAGGCAGAGAAAGACGATAGTGGACGCGGCTGCAAGCTCTTCGAGCGATTTCGCTTCCGTCGCACCGCGCGAAACGAGGTCTTCGATCGGCTTGCGGTTCCGGTGGGCGATGACCGTCAGGGGATATCCCTTTTCGACGATGTTCTTGGCCATGCCGTGACCCATAAGGCCGACCCCGACGAAGCCCACCGTTTCATTTGCCGTCGTATTCATAGTTTTCTCCTGCGAATGTATCGAAAATAGGGTTTGCTGATCGGCGCGGCCGGTCAGGGAAGGGCGAAGCGTCGGCGCAGATCTGCGACCTGTTCGGGCGTCAGGACGCGCTTGGCGTGGTTCTGCAGCATCAGGAAGAGTTTGGCCGTCTCTTCGAGCTCTTCGGCTGCATACTGCGCATTGGCGAGACTCGTCCCGGCGACGACCGGTCCATGATTGGCAAGCAGCATGGCATGATGCCGGCTGGCGAGGCTGCGCACCGCCTCGGCGAGTGCCTGATCGCCGGGTGCGTAATAAGGAACGAGGGGCAGGCGGCCGACGCGCATGACGTAATAGGCGGTCAGCGCCGGCAACACATCCTCCGGATCGACATCAGCCATGATGCTCACCGCGGTCGAATGGGTCGAATGGAGATGCACGACCGCGCCGGCATCCGGACGCTCGCCATACATCGAAAAATGCAGGAACGCTTCCTTTGTCGGCGCGTCTCCGTCGATGAAACGGCCCTCCGCGTCGAACAGGGACAAGCGGGATGGATCGAGGTTCCCGAGCGAGGCATTGGTCGGCGTCATCAGCCAGCCGCCATCGGACGTCCGGACCGAGATATTGCCCGTCGAACCGGAGGTCAGCCCCCTTTGAAACAGCGACTGTCCGACGCGGCACACCTCGTCACGCAGACGGTTGAGATCATGCATTTTCTGTCTCCGCTTCGAGCAGTTTCCAGGCCTTCAGGAAGAAGTCCGAGGCACCGAAGTTCCCCGATTTGAGTGCCAGTGCGAGGTCTGGACCTGAAATGCTGCGCGTCCACGGTACGCCCGGATCGATCTCCGGCCCGATGAGCAGGACCCTGACTCCGAGTGCCTCGACGATCGCTCCGGACGTTTCTCCGCCGGCGACGAGGAAGCGGGAGAAGCCGGCGCCGGCGAGGCGACGCGCGACATCCGCCAGGGTTCTTTCCACCAGCGCCCCGGACTCATGACGCCCCATCCGCGCCTGGATCGCGGCCAGCTCGTCGGGGCCGGCACTGGAGTAGATCAGCGGCGGTCGATCGGCCGGCGTGGCGATCGCCCACTGGGCGAGATCGGCGGCCGTCTGGCGCCCATCCGCGACGGCGGTGATGTCGAGCCGCAGCGCGGGCAACCCGACAGTCTCAGCTGCTTCGATCTGGCCGCGTGTCGCCGCCGAGCACGAGCCGGCGAGAATTGCCGCGCGGCCGGCCGGGGCTGCCATCCGCGCCTCCCTTGGGGGCGGTACGAACCTGTGCGTCTGCCGGAAATTCTCCGGCAGTCCCATGGCGACGCCGGAACCGCCCGTCACGAGCTTCATCCCGGCGCAGGCCTTGCCGATGGTCCTGAGATCGGTGTCGCTCAGGGTATCGACGATCAAAATGCGCTTGCCGGAAGCGTACTGCTCGGCAAAGGCGGCCTTCACTGCGTCGGGGCCCTTTGCGATGGTCTCGGCCTGCACGAGACCCACCGGCCGGCGGCACTGCCGCTGCAGCACGCGGACGAGGTCCGGATCACGCATGGGGGTGAGTGGATGATCCTTGAGCGGACTTTCCGAGAGCAGCCTGTCGCCGACGAAGAGGTGCCCCTTGTAGACGGTGCGCCCCGCGGCCGGAAAGGATGGACAGGCGATTGTCACCGGCGCGCCGGTCAGATCCTGCAGCGCTTCGGCGACGGGGCCGATGTTCCCGGCATCCGTCGAATCGAATGTCGAGCAGTATTTGAAGATGATCTGTTCGGCCCCGGCGGCGAGAAGCGCGCGGGCCGAGGCGCATGACATCTCGACCGCTTCTGCGGCCGGTATCGTGCGCGATTTCAGGGCAACGACGACGGCGTCCGCGTCAGTAAGCTCGACATCATCGGTCGGCACGCCGATGACCTGGACTGTGCGCATGCCCTCGCGAGAGAGCATGAGGCACAGGTCCGTGGCCCCGGTGATGTCGTCGGCAACAGCGCCAATCAGCACATTCTTCCTCCCAGATATGACTGCGGCCGCCCGGCCGCGGGCCGGCCCTCCGGAAACGCATCGAAGCCGTTGATCTTCTGTCGAAAATAAGGGCTTGCAATGGAATTCGCAGATGGGCTAACCATGTTGTGGCAACGCTATCATTACTTTTCCGAGGCAGGAAAAGCAAGCGCCGGCGAAGCGGCAGGAAGACGACGGATCAGAAGGTGTTTTCATAGATGAGCAAGCAAACGGGTTTGAAAGTCTGCGTCGTCGGGCTCGGGTCCATGGGAATGGGAGTCGCCACCTCGCTGTTGCGCGCCGGCTTCGAGACGACCGGTTGCGACGTCAGTGAGGCTGCCATGGCGCGGTTTGTCGAGGCGGGAGGCAGAGCGATCGGGGATCCTGCCAAGGCGGCAGAAGGCGCGGATGTCGTCATCACCGTCGTCGTGAATGCGGCGCAGACGGAAACTGTCCTTTTCGGTGAGCGCGGCGTGGTCACGGCCATGGCGAAGGGTGGTGTCGTTCTTTCCTTCGCGACGATGGGGCCGGATCTCGCCCGCGGCTTCGAGGAACGGGTGGAGGCGCTCGAGCTGGATTATATTGACGCACCTATCAGCGGTGGCGCCGGCAAGGCCGCCGCGGGTCAGTTGACCATCATGGCGTCGGGCCGGCCGGCGGCCTTCGACAAGGTCCGTCCGGTGCTCGAGGCGATCGCGCAGAAGGTCTACGAGTTGGGGGATCGGGCGGGAATCGGCGCTTCGTTCAAGATTGTCAATCAGTTGCTGGCCGGTGTTCACATTGCGGCTGCATGCGAGGCTATCACTTTCGCCAAGGCTTTGGGGCTGGACATAGACAAGGTCTACGAAGTCATCACCGCGTCTGCCGGCAACTCCTGGATGTTCGAAAATCGCGTACCGCATGTCCTCGAAGGCGACTACACGCCGCGAAGCGCGATCGATATCTTCACGAAGGATCTGGGGATCGTCTCCGATATCGGGCGGGACCTGAAGTTCCCGCTATCGATCGCCTCGACGGCCCTTCAAATGTTCATCATGACCTCGGCCGCCGGCATGGGGCGTGACGACGACGCCTCGGTTGCCCGCCTTCTGGCGCAGGTCGCCGGACTGAAGCTGCCAGAAGCGCCGGGGAGGCAGTGACATGCCCCGCTTTGCCGCAAATCTGACCATGATGTTCAACGAGGCCGAGTTCCTCGATCGGTTCGCGGCCGCGGCCGCCGCCGGGTTCGAGGCGGTTGAGTTTCTGTTCCCCTACGACTTCGAACCGGACGTCGTCCGCGCGCGGCTGGAGACTGCCGGCCTGACCCAGGCGCTGTTCAATCTCCCGCCCGGCAATTGGGCGGCCGGAGAGCGCGGGCTGGCTGCGCTGCCAGGGAGGGAAGAGGAGTTCCGCCAATCCGTGGAGACGGCACTGCGCTATGCGCGCGCGACCGGCGTCGGTCGCTTGCACGTGATGAGTGGGCTCGCCGACCGGTCGGACGCGAAGGCCCGTGCTACGTACCGTTCCTCGCTGGCGCTTGCCAGCGACAAAGCCGGGGAGGCGGGTCTCGACGTGCTGATCGAGCCGATCAATCCGCGCGACATGCCGGGCTATTTCCTCAGTGATTTCAATTTGGCGGCCGACCTCATCGCCGACATGGGTCGTCCCAATCTCAAGCTCCAGTTCGACATCTATCATCGCCAGATCATCCATGGCGACGTGATCCGCGGGCTGCGCGAATTGATGCCGATCATCGGCCATATCCAGATCGCGTCGGTGCCGGCGCGCAACGAACCGGGGACCGGTGAGCTCGATGATTTCCGGGTCCTGCGGGAACTCGATGCCCTCGGCTATACCGGCTACGTCGGCTGCGAGTATCGCCCTGCGGGCGACACCGTCGCCGGGCTGGGCTGGCTGAAGACGTTCGCCGGCTAATCCGGCTGGGCTTCGAGGCGAGTCCTGGAAGCAGGTCGAAAGGCGGGTCCCGGGCCCGCCTGTCTTCATCAGATTTTGCCGAGGTCCTCGTAGCTCTGATGCAGTGCCCAGTCGCCGGCGCCGAAGCGCTCCCTGGCGAAATTGTGCTGATGCCAGTAGGGGTAGATGTAGGGGAGACGGCTGACGCCGTTTAGCCGTTGCAGTTCCTCGGGCGTGAGCGTCAGGTCAGTCGCCGCGATGTTTTCCCTGAAGTGCTGTTCCGTCAGTCCGCCGACGACGACCGAGGCAATTGCCGGTCGTGACAGGGTCCAGGCGAGCGCGACCTGTGCCGGCGTGACGCCTCGTGCTCCGGCGATCTCGACCAGAACGTCGATGATGTCCCATAGGCGGTTTTCGTCGCGAATGGGAGGTTCGCTCCACCCGGCCGCCTGACGGGAGTCGGAAGGTGTCTGATCGCGGCGGAACGCGCCAGAGAGAAGACCGGCCGCAAGCGGACTCCAGACCATGACGCCAAGGCCCTGATCCACGGAAACCGGCAGGAGTTCGTATTCCGCTTCCCGAGCCTCCAGCGTGTAATGGATCTGCTGCGTGACGAAGCGGGGATAATTCTTGAGATCTGCGACCGCCAGCGCCTTCATGATGTGCCAGCCCGAATAGTTAGAGCAGCCGATGTAGCGGATTTTGCCTTGAGCGACCAAGGTGTCGAGCGCCGAAAGCATCTCCTCGACGGGAGTCAGTCCGTCCCATTCGTGCATGAAATAGATGTCGATATGGTCGGTTCGCAGGCGCTTGAGGCTCCGCTCGCATTCGCGGATGAGATGATAGCGTGACACGCCTTCGTCATTGGGGCCGTCGCCGATCCGCATTCGCGCCTTGCTGGAGACGAGAACCTTGTCGCGGCGGCCTTCGAGAACTTCACCGAGAATCTCCTCGGATCGTCCCATGGAGTACATGTTGGCGGTATCGAAGAGGTTGATGCCACCGTCGATGCACGTGTCGACCAGCCGTTGCGCCTCCTTGACGCCCTGGCTTGCGACCATGGCGAAGTCGCCTTTGCCGCCGAACGAGAAGGTGCCCATGCTCACTGCCGAGACCCTGAGGCCAGAGCGGCCGAGTTGCCGATATTCCATGCGTTACTCCCTGGATTGGTCTTGCCGGGAAGGATGCCCGACAGCATTGATGTTGTCGTCTTGATCTGCGGTTGCCGGTCATTTCACCGGGGGCTGGCGCCTGCCGAAAGCTGCTCCCTGACGTGGCGCATGCCGAGTTCGGGGCTGGTCAGTACCGGCACGCCACCCGGCTCGGGACCGAGAGGGGCGAGTGCATTTGCCATCGACGCCTGGGCGAGGACGATCAGGTCGACCTTCGGCGCAAGCCGCCGGAAACCTGCGACCACAATGGCATCGTGTCCCTCGCGGTCGCCGGCCGAGAGGCGCTGGAACGCCCCCTCGCACAGCTCTTCCGTAACGCGGCAATCGGCGCGCCCGGTATCGGCCGCGGCCCTCCTGATGACGTCGCCGGTGGGGCCGAGCGTCGTCGGCAACGTCGCCAGTACGCCGATCCGCGACGATTTCGACACCGCTTCCATGGCCATGCCCGTGTCGATGCGGAAAAGCGGCACTGGGCAAAGGCGTCGCGCGGCATCGACTGCCGGACCGAGGGACGAGCAAGTGACGAGTACGGCGTCGGCACCGCCATCGACGGCCGACCAAATGTACTGCGTCAGGCGCCGCATCGTCGTCTTCGAGAGGCTGCCCTCGCGGATCGTGTTCTTCAGCAGGCTTTCATCGAGAATGTTGAAGGGCTCCCAGCCGTCCAGTTCACGCCTGGCAAGCGCGTCCAGCGTCGGCACGAGGCCTGCGACGGTGTGAATCATCGCGATGGACATAGCGGCCTTTGTGGTGTCGGGCATTAGTGGACTCCCCGGTTCTAATTCTCGCCCGCAATCATGTTCGAGCAGATCTCAATGTGACAGCGCTGCCATACTATCGTCTATATTCGGATGAACGCAACAGACAAAAAACCGCTGTGTCTCCGTCATCATCGGGAAAATTGCGGGAATCCGCAGATGGCATGCGAAGATCCGCAAATCGTAAAAAGCCGGTTGACAAGACCGATGAGTTGAACAAGAAAATGACAGCGCTGCCACTTGATGGCCGTTCAATCGTCAATTCTCGACCGAAGAAAGGGCGACAGGGACGGCCAAAGGGGTTGAGGAGCCCCTTGGGTCAAGGCGGCAGCGCACCGGAGCAACTTTTTGGGAGGAATGAGAAATGCTTGCGACCGATCAGCACCAATCCGCGTCCGGATCGCTTCATTCCCGCCTGCTGACCGAAGCCGGTAAACTGTTCCAGGTGCGCGAGTTTAACGTCCTGATCGCGCTGGTCGTGGTCGGCGCACTGATCAGCTTCTATACGCCCTATTTCTTCACGACGAACAACCTGATGGGTGTGTTCCGCGCCTTTTCGCTGACGGCAATCATGAGCATCGGCATGGTGATGGTGATCATTACCGGGGGCATTGACCTGTCCGTCGGATCGGCCATGGGGCTTGCCTCGCTCGTGACCGCTCTCTGCTTTAGCGCGGGTTACCCGACCGAGATCTGCGTTGCCGCGGGTCTGGGTGTCGGCGTGGTTTTCGGCCTCTGCAACGGCCTGCTAATCACGTTTATCGGCTTGCCGCCATTCATCGCGACCCTTGGAACACTGAGCATCGGGCGTGGGCTGATGTACATGATCACCCGGGGCGTGCCGGTGACACCCGAAACCCCCGAAGGTTTTGCCGTCCTCGGGCAGGGGTATATCGGGCCCGTGCCGGTTCCGGTCATCATCATGGTTGTCCTGATGCTGCTCTTCGCGGTCATCATGCGCCGCACCCGCTTCGGCCGGCATGTCTATGCCACCGGCGGGAACGAGCACGCCGCGCGCCTGAGCGGCGTCAAGGTCGACCGCATCAAGCTGTCTGTCTACGTGCTCTCTTCGACGATTGCCGCATTGGCCGGCGTCATCGGCTTCTCCCGCTATCTCTCGGCCGAGCCGGCTTCCGGCTTCGGGTCCGAGCTCGATGTCATCGCCGCCGCCGCGATCGGCGGAGCGAGTCTGGCCGGCGGTGCAGGGAGTGTGACCGGCGCGGTCATCGGCGCGGCGCTCGTCGGCGTCATCGCCAACGGCGTCGTGCTGCTCAACATCAATACCTATGCGCAACAGGCCATCACCGGCGGCGTCATCCTGATCGCCGTGAGCCTCGACGTGCTGCGGAGCAGGATCATGGGAGGAAAGAACTGAGCCAAGAAGAATGAGCATGCCGAACGTCTAAAACCAATCACGAAGAATCCAGGCTCGAGGAGAGCTTGCTGAGGAGGAGGATTTCATGCGTGTACTTTTCAATTCCGCTCGTGCGGCGATCCTGACGATGTCGCTGCTGGCAACGGGTGCAGCCTTTGCCAAGGACAAGGCCGACATTACCGTCGCCGTCGTTCCGAAGGTTGCCGTCCCGTTCTTCGACGACTGCAACACCGGTGCGAAGGAAGCTGCCGACAAGCTCGGCGTGCAGTATCAGTGGGTCGTTCCGCAGAACACCCAGGGTTCTACGCAGGTCAAGATCATCGAGGACCTGATCGCGCGGCATGTCGACGGGATCGCGATCTCGGTGAACGAACCGAAGTCGGTCGAAGGCATCATCAAGCAGGCCGTCGATGCCGGCATTGCCGTTCTCACCTTCGACAGCGACAGCGCCAACAGTGGCCGCAGCATGTATATCGGCACCATCAATGAAGCCGCTGGCGAAACCATGGGCAAGGCGATGGCGGAAGCCATCGGCGGCGAGGGCAAGGTGGCGATCGTCACCGGTCAGCTCGGCGCGTCGAACCTGAATGAGCGCATCGCCGGCGTGAAGAAGGCACTCGAAGCCTATCCGAAGATCACCATCGCTGCCACCGAAGGCACGGAGGATGATCTCGCTCGCGGGGTGTCGGTGACCGAAGCGCTGCTGCGTGCCAATCCGGACCTCAAGGGCATCTTCGGTATCAGCCAGGTTGGCGGTCCCGCGGTCGCCAAGGTTCTCGCCGAGAAGGAGTTCTCCGACCGCAAGGGTGTACTGAAGGTGTTCGCCTTCGATGACCTGCCGGACACGGTCAAGGGCGTCAAGGACGGCTTCATCGACGGCATCATGGTCCAGCGTCCGGTCACGATGGGACGTCTGGCCGTCGAGCACCTGGTGGCGCAGATCACCGGTGAAGAGAAGAGCCCGGCGGACGTCGATACCGGCGTCACCGTCGTCACGGCCGAAAATCTGGGCAGCTACACGAAGTAACACCTGCAGAACTCGGGTGCGGGAGCCGAGTGCTTCCGCATCCATTCACACCGGACCGGGATTCGAGCAGACCATGACCCCATTTCTCGAAATGCGAAACATCTCAAAGACCTTTCCCGGCGTGAAGGCGTTGAAGGGGGTCGATCTCACCCTCTATCGCGGACAGGTTCATGCCGTCGCGGGCGAGAACGGGGCCGGAAAAAGCACGCTGATGAAGATCATGACCGGCGTGCAGCGCTGTGATCCCGGCGGTACCATTGCGGTCGACGGCGAGGAAGTCGTGATCTCCGATCCGGTGCATGCCAGATCTCTCGGCATATCGATCATCTACCAGGAACTCGCGGTCGTCGATAATCTCTCGATCGCGGAGAACATCTTCCTCGCCCGCGAACCGTTGAATGCGGCCGGACTGATCGACCGGCGGAAGATGAATGCGGCGGCCGCCGCCGTTCTCACCGAACTCGACATGAAGCTCAATCCGGCGATGCTGGTCGGCGATCTCAGCATTGGACAAAAGCAGATGGTCGAGATCGCGCGGGCGATCTCCTATCAGTCGAAACTCATCATCATGGACGAACCGACCGCGTCGCTGAGCCATCATGAGGCGACGGTCCTGCTCCGAATGGTCAAGCGGCTCGCCGCGCAGAATATCGGCATCGTCTACATCTCGCATAGGCTCGAGGAGATCTTCGAGATCGCCGACATGGTGACCGTCATGCGCGACGGCGAGACGGTGGATTCCAGGCCCATCGGCGACATGACGCGTGACCTTCTGGTGCGCAAGATGGTCGATCGCGAACTGTCGCAGTTCTTCGGCGAACACGTCTCACATGCCACCGACGAAGTGCTGTTGTCCGTGCGCAATCTCGGCATGTACCGGCCGACGCATCATTCCGCCAATGTCAGGGATGTGAGCTTCGAACTGCACAGGGGTGAAATCCTCGGCTTTTTCGGACTCATCGGAGCGGGTCGCACGGAGGTCATGGAAATGATCTTCGGCAGCCGGGCCTATGTCGGCGAGATCCTGATCGATGGCAAGCCGGTCAGGATGAGCGACCCTTCGGTCGCGATCGGCGAGGGTCTGGGCTTCGTGACCGAGGACCGCAAGGGGCAGGGGCTCGTGCTCGACATGTCGGTCCGCGAGAACTTCAGCCTCACGCATCTTGCGGACTATTGCCGGCTCGATTTCGTCGATCGCGGCCGTGAAACGAAACGCTGCCGGGAGTTCATCCAGGCGCTCGGGATCAAGACGCCGAGCCCGGAACAGAAGGTCGTCAATCTGTCGGGCGGCAACCAGCAAAAGGTCATCATCGCCAAATGGGTGGCCCGCAAGCCGCGCATCCTCATCGTCGACGAGCCGACCCGCGGCATCGACGTCGGTGCGAAGGCCGAGGTCCACGCCCTGCTCAACAAGCTGGCTGAGGAAGGCATGTCCATCATCGTGGTCTCCTCCGACCTGCCGGAAATTCTCGCCATCAGCGACCGGGTGATCGTCCTCAAGGAGGGCCGCATCACCGGTGGCTTCACCCACCAGGAAGCCAGCCAGGAAAACGTGATGTTCGCCGCGACGGGCTAACCCGCGCAAGGCGACATCCCCAACAGAAATATCAGCAGCAATGGAGCATGAGATGAGCAAACGCATTATGTTCACCGGGGGAAGCGGCAAGGCTGGAAAGCATGTCGTTCAGTACCTCGTCGAACAGGGCCACCAGGTCCTGAACATCGACACCAAGCCGCTCGACAATCCCAAGGTCCGGACGCTCATCACCGACATCACCGACAGTGGCCAGGTGTTCAACGCGTTCTCGAGCTATATGGGCCTGCACGAATTCGATCCGTCGCTGAGGGCGCAGCCCGTGGATGCGGTCGTCCACTTTGCGGCGATCCCGCGGATCATGCTCACGCCGGACAACGAAATGTTCCGCATCAACACGATGGGGACCTACAACGTCATCGAGGCGGCCGTGAAGCTCGGGATCAAGAAGGTGATCATCGCCTCGTCCGAGACCACCTATGGCCTTGTCTTCGCCAACGAGCCTCGCCATCCCGTTCACTTCCCGCTAGAGGAGGATTATCCGGTCGATCCGATGGACAGCTATGCGCTGTCGAAAATCTGCAACGAGAAGACCGCGCAGGCCTTTGCGCTGCGGTCCGGGATCGACATCTATGCCATCCGCATCGGCAACGTGATCGAGCCGCACGAGTACGACCTCTTCCCCAAATGGTTTGCCGATCCGGGCTTCCGCAAGAGAATTGCGTGGAGCTATATCGATGCACGGGATCTCGGTCAGATCGTCGACCGCGCCATCCACAAGGACGGGCTGGGCTTCGAGGTGTTCAACGCCGCCAACGACGAGACCTCTTCCGATCTCCCGACGCAGGAACTGATCGACCGCTTCTATCCGGGCGTCAAAGTCACGCGTCCGATGGGAGAGTACGAAAGCCTGCTGTCCAATCGCAAGGCACGCGAGATCCTCGGCTTCCGGGAGCAGCACTCGTGGCGGAAATACGTCAAGCGGAAGTGATAGGCATTCGCCGTTCGCGCCACGGCCTCTTGTGAAACAAGTCGTCCGGCGCTCTTCGCAGCGCCGGACGACTTGGTATAAAGGTTCTACGGGAACGAATGGTCGGAATGAGCCGACAGGTCTTCTTGAACCGGCACTGGAGCACAAAGAATGGGAGAAGCTACGCCACCGAGACTGCGTCTGCCCGACAGGAAGAGCAAGGTCACCGTCAAGGATGTTGCCCAGCGTGCCGGCGTCGGGGAATCGACGGTTTCCCGCATCATGCGCAACAAGGGCCCGGTTGCGGAAGAAACGCGAAAAAGGGTGATGGAGGCGGTACGCGCCACCGGCTACGTGCCGAACAAGATTGCCGGCTCGCTCGCCTCGCTCGATTCGCACCTTGTCGGCGTCGTCATCCCTTCACTGTCGAACATCGTCTTTCCCGAAGTGCTCCAGGGCATCCACGCCGCGCTGCGGGACGGGGAGAACCAGCCGGTCATTAGTGTCACCGAATACGACATGGACCGCGAGGAAGCGGTCGTTCGCGGGCTGCTTTCGTGGAAGCCGAGTGCAATCCTTATTGCCGGCTTCGAACATACCGATGCGACGCGCCGCATGCTCATTCAAAGCGATATCCGCGTCGTGGAAATGATGGATATCGATGCGATCCCGATTGATATCGCCGTCGGCATGTCGCACCGGCGCGCCGGATACGCAACCGGGCGCTATCTTGTCGGGCGCGGCTATCGTCGCTTCGGCTATGCCGGCCACGACTGGACGGCGGACCGACGCGCGCGTCTTCGCTACGACGGCCTTGTCGATGCCCTGCGGGATGAGGGTCTGACGATCACGGCGGAAGCAGTGGCGGAGGCGCCGAGTTCCGTCGGCGTCGGCAAGGAGATGACGGCACGGCTCTGTGCCGAGCATCCGGAGCTCGATGTCATCGTCTATTCCAACGACGACATGGCGGTCGGCGGCATCTTTCACTGCATGGCCGCGAATATCACCATCCCGGACCGGCTGGCGATTTTCGGCTTCAATGGTCTCGATATCGGCCGGGAATTGCCGCAGCCGCTGTCAACGATCCGCTCGAACCGCTTTCTCATTGGCCGCACCGCGGTTGAAAAGGCGTTCGAGTCACCACAGCGCCCGCCGGAACCTTCGGTTTTCGACACCGGCTTCGAGGTGTTCGCCGGCGCGACGGCGTGATGCGTCGGCGAGGCCCGGCATCGTCACTTGACGCAATGGTTCAATGAGCCTCGGCGACGTCGCTTTGACCGCGAGGAAGGTCGGACCTGGCCGGAACGGATCGTCGTGACGAGACGGAGGATGTCATTCCGGTTTGCTTTGATTTTTCAACATTGATGAGGTTGCCGACGAGGGGCGCGAGATTGTGGGGAGGGGGACTTGCCGGTTTCTCCGCCTCCCTTCAGCGGAGTGCCGTCAAGGGATCGAGGAAGCAATCGTTCAGATATCCCTTCAAGGCGATGAAACAGACGAAAACTGGGAACTTCTGCACTTAGCTGCGTGCGAATTCCAGAAGCGCAGCGATGTCATGGTTGTCCGCGGCGCGTAATGCCGCAACGTAGCGTGCCCGCAATTCGCCAACGGTGGCGAGACTGCCACCGCCCCAGGTAAAAGGATCACCGCCGAGGCGCTCGATCAGGAGGTCGGCCGCGAGACGTGCGTGGCGCCCGTTCCCGTTCGGAAAAGGGTGGATGGTAACGAGGCGATGATGGAATCTGATTGCTATCTCATCCGGCGAAAAGGTCTTGTTTTCAATCCAGTAACGGATGTCGCACAATAAGCTCGCGAGCTCCATTCCAATACGATAAGCCTGTATACCGATGTTGCGCTCCGTCGTCCGGAACGTGCCGGCCCATTGCCAGACCTCTCCAAACATACGCTTATGTAGCGTCCGCATGAAGTCTTCGCTGAGCATCCGCTCGAGTGGCAAGCGCCTCCGGCCACGCGCCCAGGCGCCCTTGACGATGCTTTCCTCTTCCGCCTCGTTTAGGTCGCGGCGGTGAGTGATCCAAGTCTGGAGCAAACCCTCCCGTTCCTGCGGCTCAAGCGGTGTTGCGTCATCAGGTTCTTGGATAAGATCTGTCATACTTCGTTCCAGAGATCACGTTCCGAGAGCCTATCGCGGATGTATGCCTGGACACGAGATTCGAAATCCGCATTGTCCGTGCCTTGGGCTTCCAAACGCATCGTATGCGCGACGCGCTGGAGTTCGCGTGTTGCGATCTTGCGCGCCCGCGCCTCGACAACGGCTTCAAGCGCGCTGTTTGGAACGAGGGCATAGACGAGCGTGCAATCCAGCGCCTCGGCGGCGCGGCGCAGGGTGTTGAGTTGGATCGTCTCTGCTGCTTCCGA
The DNA here is from genome assembly GCF_048159625.1 of Ciceribacter azotifigens. Lineage (NCBI taxonomy): Bacteria > Pseudomonadati > Pseudomonadota > Alphaproteobacteria > Hyphomicrobiales > Rhizobiaceae > Ciceribacter > Ciceribacter azotifigens. The sequence goes on from NZ_JBLQTA010000023.1 coordinate 55,535, forward strand.
CTTTTCAATTGATTCAACTGTTTGCGGCCGGACCCCAATGCGCGCGCCCAGCTGCGCACCCGTCATGCCGAGGGCGTCGCGTAGCGCTCGTATCCATCCCTTCGGCGGTGCTCTAAACCGATCAGTTGGTTGGAGCGCCTGAAGTCTTTCGTCAAGCCGTGTCCGCGCTCTTTTACGAATGTCACTCTTCATGTCTCAGCCTGAAAATTGATTTTCGCTCAAAGTTATCAGCATATAGACTGACTATCAACCGGATTCTTTCAGCCTATAAGTTGTGTGACGCTCTTCTAACGTCAGTCTCTAGTCTGAATGTATTCTATTTTGATCAGTCCTTGGCCTGATCTTCGGCCTGGAAGAAGCCTGCTGTGGGGCGCCCGACGTCTTTAGCTCCGACGGCTGACGCGAGGATCGTCCTGACAAGTTCCGATGATAGAAGGCCGGCCAGCCGCTTCCAGAAGCTCCGTGGCTACGCGGGGAACGGGCTTGATACGGAGGCCATTATCGCGATGACGCGTGGCGGATCGCGGACTGGTGTACTGCCGGAGTTCTTCATTGGTGCACAAGCCGCAGTGGCGACGTTTTTGCTGATGCGAGACGTCTGTCGCTACACGACGTATTTCCCGACGGTTAAGTTGATGGCACCGAAATTCTGATGCCGCAGTGTCGGTCGCTCCCAGTACCAGCGCCTGGTTGCACCACTTGTGCAAGCTAATGGTGGAAGTTCCATAAGCTGTCTTATGCGATCTTTGGGTGTAGCCGGGGCAGATTCCAATTTCAAA